>JBBIIA010000020.1:39427-40794 GCA_037446775.1 Deltaproteobacteria bacterium | reverse complement strand
ACGACAGGGGGAACCGCCCGGACCCAGCGTCGAGGACGGCCCGCCCGGCGGACGCATGCACCAAGGTGAGCCCAGCCAGGGCCGCCACGGCGAGGGCCCGGCGAGGGCCCTCCGCCCCATGACCGCAAAGGCTGCCCTTGGACAGCGCCGCAGCCAGCAGCGGCACAGAGAGGAGCACGAACTCGACGCCGAACCGCCCGCTGCGGGCGAGGAGCGCCAAGCCCCCGAAGAACAGGAGTACCGGGGCCACCGCCAGGTCTCGGCGCCACATCCCCCGGCCCAGGGCCCCCAACGCCAAGGCGCCCACCGCAGCCATCAGGGTATGGCGCGTCGGCACCAGCCAGTGGACCCCCAGCGACAGGAACTCCGCCGGATCGAGGCGGCGGAGCTCCGAGATGTAGTCGACCGCAAAGCCGGTCGACACGAAGGGCACGGGCGCCAGGGAGGCGCCGTGGGGCGTAGCCAGCACGGCGGCCAGCGACAGGCCGATCGCCGCCAGGTACGGCGCGTCGCGCCGGGGCTCAAAAGGGCGCTGCCGCCGCTCCCACAGATACTGGGCCAGGTACGACAGGCAGATGAGCAGAAGCACGGGGTAGTAGATGCCGTGCAGGTTCACCCATGCCAGCGCCACCAGGGGCGCGATCAGCGCGCGCGCGCCTCGGACCCGCAAGAGCCAGCACAGCACCAGGATGGCGAGGTAGCTGAACCCGTGGGGCCGCAATAGCTGATACCGCCCCGCCGCGGCAAGGAGCACGCCGGAAACGAGGACCAACTGCGACAGCCGCACGGCGCGGCGGTCCCCGGGTTCGGCCGGTGCGCAAGCCATCACGGCGACCGCGGCAAACGCGCCGACCAGGGCCGTCCGAAGCGCCACCAGCCCGGGATACCCCCAGGCCTCGTGCACGCGGTATACGAGCCACTGGAACAACCAGTAGTAATCGACCCAGGGGCGGGGGGGATCTATGAACGAGAAGTACGTATGATCGGGGGGCGCGCCGTGGGTGCCGGTGAAGAGGCCGCCGCTCAGGTGATACCAGAGGTCGGTGTCACCGGCCCAGATCGTGGACTGGGCGAACACCGCCGCGTACCAAGCGACAGCAGCCCAGCACGCGGCGGCCCACCCGACCTCGGACCGGCTCGGACCCGGCGTCATCGAGGCGACCTGGCGAACCGCGCTGCTACCATCCAACCCGGGTGTTGGTGTGGTTGACGGCGAGGTTGCCGGCGGGGGCCCCGGCCAGAGGGGCTGCCGTGGCCAGGAAGGTTTGATTGTTGTTGCCCTCGAAGGCCACCGTGTAATTGTAGTAGAGCTTGTTCACCGGCCCCGGCTCGAACCCCGGCAGCTTCGCCACCACATCAGCGGTCCC
>JBBIIA010000020.1:0-39327 GCA_037446775.1 Deltaproteobacteria bacterium | reverse complement strand
CGCATCTTCGAGTTCTCGATGTACTGGTTGTAGTACGGGATGGCCACGGCGGCCAGGACGCCCAGGATCGCGATGACGATCATGAGCTCGATGAGGGTGAAGCCCTTGTTGCTGCGCAGCTTGGTCTGGATCTTCTTCAGCATCTCCGTTCCTCCGTGCTGGGGTGGTCGAGGCGGTGCCTCTGGTTGCTGTTTGGGTGCGTGAGCCACTCTTCGACTGCTGCCGCTCACGGCTTTAGGGCTTTTTGCACGGGCCGTGCCAGGGGACCAGCCGGGCGCCGGGGCGGGGGCAGCACGAGGGCTTGGGCCCAAGACCGGCGCGGCTACCAGGGGTTGGGGGCGGGGAGGGGGCGAAGGGCGGAGGACGGGGGGATATGACAAAATTTGTCAGGGTCGCCTGCCGAACTTTGTCAAAAAAAGCTACTCCCAGCCCTCCAAGCGGGCCAGCTCGTCCTCGTCGAGGCCGAAGTGGTGGCCCACCTCGTGGACCAGGGTGTCGTAGATGACCTCGAAGAGGGTGAGACCCTCCCAGGCGGCGTAGCGCTCGATGGGGCGCTGGTACAAGACGATGCGGTCGGGCAAGAGGCCGCTCGAGTGGACGCTGCGGTCCGTGAGCGGCGCCCCCTGGTACAGGCCCAGGAGGCCGTCGCGGCTCTCGATGCCCATGGCCTCCAGGGTCTCGGCGTCGGGCCAATCCTCCACCACGAAGACGCAGTTGTCCACGTACCCTAGAAGCTCCTCGGGCAGGGCGTCGAAGGCTTCTTCCGCGAACTCCTCGAAACGGCGACGGTCCATGGCTCCTCCCGCACCTCCAGAGGATAGGGCACGCCGCGCCCACCGGTCAAAGCCGGCGGCAGTAACCCCCGGCTCCCCGCCGCATCCAACCGGCGACCGCTCACCGCGCAGGAGAGACCGTGCCCCCCCCGAACGACGCCCCCCGCTTCCGTTGCCAGAAGACCGCCAAGGACCTCTCCCTGGACGAGCCCCGCTGCGCCAACCCCACCGGCTACTGCAAGTGGCGCACCGCGTGCCCGGTGCACCTGCTGGAGAAGGAGCAGGCCCGGGAGGGCGCCCGGGCGTCTTGACGGGATAGCGGGATCGATCCGTCGGGGCAAGCCCCGACCCACGGTTCTCTCCAAACCTCTGAGCGACAACGGGCTTGACCTCCCCGGGGGGAAGCCAGTATAAGAAGCGCCTCCGGGCGATTAGCTCAGCGGTAGAGCACTGGCCTCACATGCCAGGGGTCGCAGGTTCGAGCCCTGCATCGCCCACCAGCACAAACGAAGGGACCCAGGCCCGTGGCCGGGTCCCTTTCTTGCGTCCGCCCGCCGCCCCGGGAGGAGCTGCCGTGCGCCGACCGTGTGCCCTCGCCCTGTGGCTGCTGCCCGCCTGCGCCGTGGTGCGGCTGCCGCTGGGCCCCCCGGGGGCGGGCGCTGTGGGTGCGGGTCGACTCGCTCGGGGGCACGGTCACCGCGAGCGACGTGCTCCACCACGAGATCCGGAGCTTTCGGGACGAGAAGGGCGTGCCGGTGGTGGCCGCGGTTGTGGAGAAGGCCCTGTCGGGGGGCTACTTCGTGGCCCTGGCCGCCGACGAGAGAGACCGTGCGGGCGGCGCGGCCCGCCGTGACCGAGGAGGATTCGTGGTTCCTGCCGCCCGTTACGCCGCCATCACCGGCTGGGGCAAGTGCGCGCCCCCGGCGGTGATGACCAACGACGACCTCGCCACCTTTCTCGACACCTCGGACGAGTGGATCTTCAGCCGCTCGGGGATCCGGCGGCGCCACTACAGCCACGTGACCACCGCCGCCATGGCTCGGGTGGCCGCCGAGCACGCCCTGGCGGCCGCCGACCTGGAGCCCGCCGCGTTGGACCTAATCGTCTTCGGCAGCACCACCCCCGACGACATGATCCCCAACACCGGGTCCAAGCTCAAGAACGCCCTGGGGGCGACCCGGGCCGCCTGCTTCGACCTCAACGCCGCGTGCTCGAGCTTCCTGTATGGGCTCACCGTGGCCACCGACATGATCCGGGCCGGCTCGATCCAGCGCGCCCTGGTGGTGGGGGCCGAGAAGGCCTCCTGGCTCCTGGACTGGTCCCGCCGCGAGTCGGCGGTGCTCTTCGGCGACGGCGCTGGGGCGGTGGTGCTGGAGGCGAGCGCCGAGGAGGAGGGCCTGGTCGCCACCCGCCTCGGCTGCGTCCCCGACACCCGGGAGGCCCTTTGGCTCCCCAACTGGGGCCACGGCTTCGACCGCTTCGCCGACGACCGCATCCGCTTGTCCCTCACCTTCGACGGCAAGGAGATCTTCAGGCACGCGGTGCGGGCCATGGAGGAGGCGTGCGTGGAGGTGCTGGCGGCGGCGGGCTGGACCCCGGCGGAGGTGGGGCTCTTCGTCCCCCACCAGGCCAACGCCCGGATCATCGAGGCCCTCGCCAAGCGCCTGGGGATGTCCATGGACCGGGTGATGCTGTGCATCGACGAGTACGGCAACACCTCGGCGGCGTCCATTCCCCTCGCCCTGTGCGACGCCCTGGAAACGGGCCGGGTGGCCCCGGGCGCCGGGCTCCTCACCGCGGTGTTTGGCGCCGGGCTCACCTGGGGCTCGGGGCTGATCCGCTGGGGTCAGCGGGTCACCCCCCTCAAGCGCTCCGACGCCGCCCTGCCCCCCTGCCCCCACACCGCCCTGGAGCTGATGGCCCCGAGCATCGCCTACACCCTGGGGACGCGGGGGTAGCTCCACCTCGCTACTCGTACACCTTCTCCTCCTCGGCTCCCGCTTCCGCCGCGTCGAGGTCGGGATCGCGGGTGGCGCCCCGGGCCCGCTCCGCCTCGGCCTCCCGGTACCATTCGTGGGCGATGATGCTCGCCATCACCTCGTTGGTGCCGGTCCAAATCGACGCCAGCCGCAGATCCCGGACGATCCGCTCCACCGGGAAGACGTTGGTGTAGCCGATACCCCCCATGGTCTGCAAGGCGTGGTGGGCGACCTGCTGGCACGCCTCGGTGACGAAGCGCTTGGTCTCGGAGACCAGGCGCCGCAGCCGCGCCGGGGCCACATGGCTGTCGGCGGCGCGGGCGGTGGCGTACACCATGGCGCGGCTCGCGTCCAGCAGCGTCGCCGCTTCGGCGATGGGGAAGCTCACCCCCTGGAAGCGGTTGATCACCTGGCCGAAGGCCCGGCGGCGGCTGGTGTAGCGGGTGGCGACCTCCAGGGCCGGCCGGGCCGCCCCGATGGTCATGGCAGCGGTGCCGAGGCGCTCCGGGATCATCATGGTTTGAAAGACCGCGAGGCCCCCGTGGAGCGGGCCCAACAGGTTCTCCCGGGGGACGTCCACGTCGCGAAACACCACCCGGCTCGCCCCCCCGCCCCGGCACCCCATCAAGCCGTAGACGTAGGCGCTCTCCACCCCGGGGCCCCGATCCACCAGGAAGCATGAGATGGCCTGGTGATCCGGGGCCGTGGGGTCGGTGCGGGCGTACACCAGGAAGTAGTCGGCCCCCTCGCCGCCGACGATGAAGCGCTTCTGGCCGTTGAGGCGGAAGCAGGTGCCCCGGTCCTCGGCCACGGTGGTGGCGCCAAAGAAGTCCGAGCCGCCCCGGGGCTCGGTGAGGCACTCCGCCGCGGTCAGCTCGCCGCGCAGGAGGGGCGCCACGTACCGGCGCTTCTGGTCGTCGGTGCCGTGGAGCACCACGGCGTCGCAGACCAGCTCGGCCCCCACCCCAAAGAGGCAGGCGAAGATGTAGCCCAGGGTCCCCACCTCCTCCATAACCATGGCGGTGGTCACCCAGTCCGCCCCCCGGCCGCCCCACTCCCGGGGGTAGCGACACCCGAGCAGGCGCCGACGCCCCGCCTCCTGGAGGAACTCCCGGGGGAACTGCACCCGCTCGGCGTCCATGTCCAGGATGAGCTGCCGGGGCACGCTCTTGACGAAGGCGCGCACCTCGTCGCGCAAGGCCAGCTGGTCGGGGGAGAGCAGGTGATCGAGCACGGCATCCTCCTGGCGATGGCGGTGGTACGGAGCGGCGGCAGTCTACCCGGATCGCGCCCCGACGGCCATTCCCAGCCTTGACCCCCCGGCGGCCGCCGCCGTATTGTGCGCTGGCTTTCCACCCTTCAACCCTCAGCCGCCCACGGAGCGAGATCGTGGCCACCGACCCCAAGCGCCGCCAGAAAGCCCTCGCCAAGAAGACCGCCAAGCGCAAGGCCAAGGCCGCATTGGCCCGCATCGCGCCACCCGCCGGTTCCCTTGCCGGGCTGCGACCCGCGGCGCTGCCGATCTACGAGTGCCTGGTGCCCGCAGACCTCTTCGAGAAGGGCATCGGCAACCTGCTGGTGAGTCGAAAGCTCCCCGACGGCAACCTGGTCGTCGGCGGGTTCCTGGTGGACGCCTGGTGCCTGGGGGTAAAAAACGCCCTGCTCCAGGTGTGGTCCGAAGCCAAGTGGGAACGTCAGGTGGATCGCCTGGGGGTCAGGGAGGAACCGGAGGAGGTCGAGCCGGCCTACGCCAAGAAGCTGATCTTGGACGCCGTGGCTTACGCGCGCGACCTCGGCTTCGCACCCCACCCGGACTACCGGGCCGCCGCCCGCATCCTCGAGGGCATCGACGAAACCCAGTGCTCCGAGGTCTTTGCCTTCGGGCAAGCGGAGCGGCCGCATTTCTTCGCCGGCCCCAACGACACGCTGGCCCGGTGCCGCCAGATCCTCGACACCCTCCGCGCTCGACTGGGGCCCGACGGATTTCACTACACGGTCTCCGTCCAGGACCCCTCCCAGTTCCGGGAGCTGGGATTCGGGGATGAAGAGCACGACGACGCCCCCTGATCCATGGAAAGAGCCGCCATGCCGCCGCCCCTTGCCGTCCTCCGCCAAGCCTACGAGGCCCTCGACCGCCCCCACCGGGATGTGGTGGAGCTGCTCTCGGCCACCTACCTGGCGGTGGCGCAGGGCACCCTGCTGGAACTCCTCAACGCCGTGGGGTCCCGCCCCCTCTTGGGAGAGAGCTGGGTCCACCCCAAGCTGACCGCCGTCGTGACCCGGCTGCAGTCGGCGGGACTGGTGGTACGAGAGGACAAACGGGTCGCTTGCGCGCCGCTCTTTCGCGAAGTCGCCTTGCGGCTGGCCGCCCGGGAGGGGCGGCTGCGGGTGCTGGTCCCGCCCCTGCGCAAGGCCCTGGCTCGCTTTTTGCCCTGGCACATCCAGTACCGGCACAGTTACGAGAGCGCCCTGCAAGCCTTCCGCCTCGAGCTGTACCTGGGCCACCCGCACGCGGCCGCGGAGCAGCTCGGAGAGATCGCCCGGCAGGGGTACTCGGCGACGGGGGCCCTCGCCGAGGTCCTGGGCAACCCCTTCGACCCCGAGACCCTGGGGTGGGTGCCCGAGGAACTGACGGCGCGGTTCCTCGCGGCAGGCATCGTCGAGCCCCACGACACCCTCGAACACCCCAACCCCGAACTCCTCGCCTACGCCCAAGACCTCGCGGCGCGGCGGGGGGTGGACGTGCCGCCCGCCATTCGGGGGGCCCTAGCGGAACGGGCGCTCCTACGGGGGGAGTGGGCCGAGGCCGAGGCCCTGGTGGCGGGTCGCGAGGCCCCGGAGCGGGCGGCGATCCTCGGGGCCTTGGCGTTCCTGCGCGGCGACCACGCCGCCGCCCTGGACCACTACCAGCCCGGCCTCAAGCTCCTGCGGGCGGCCACGGGCAAGCGCAAGGTGTTTTTTGCCGAACTGCCCGGGCTCTTTTTCATCTTCGCGCTCCTGGGCACCCAGGACCCGACGCGCCGCAAAGAGGCCCAGGGGCACGTGCGCACGGCGCTCGGCGTGAGCGCCCGGGGGCTGCGGCACACCTACCAAGCCCTGGACTCCCTGCTCGCCGTCTTGTCCGGCGAGGTGCCCCTCGAAACCACGTCCTCCCTGGCCAGCATGGGCGACGAGGAGCTGTCCCTCGGGGAGCGCCTGGTGGCGGCCCGGGCCGCCAGGCACGGCGCGGGGCCGGCGGCGGTGCCCCAGCCTGCCGAGCCCGCGACCCTCGACCTCTTGGGCCAGACCCTGTGCCGGTACTGGATGGGGCACCGCCAGCCCGTCGGCCGGGCCGAGGCACTGGCGGCCCTGTGCCGCCGAGCCGAGGCCGGGGGCTACCGCCTCGCCGAGGCGCTCACCGCGGAGGTGCTCGGCGCCCTCGGGCAGAGCGGCTACGCGCAGCGGGCCGAGCGCCTGCGAAACGAGCTCGGCGTGGTACCCCTCACCGAGATCACCACCCGGGAAGAGCCTTGGGAGCGGACCCTGGCGGCGGCGCTGGACCTCTTTGAACCGGGCAGCGGCCGGCCCGGGGCCGGGGAGTCGGCCGACGCCCGCCTCGTCTGGCTCCTCTCCTGGCACGGGGAGACCCCGACCCTGCGGCCGGTGGAGCAGCGGCGCACCGCCAAGGGCGCCTGGTCGGTGGGCAAGAACGTGGCCCTGAAGCGGCTGAAGGAGCAACCGGAGAGCCTCCCCTTCTTGACCCCCCAGGACCTGGCCGCCTGCGCCGCGATCCAGCTCTACGAGAGCTACTGGGACCGTCCCAGCCTCGTGCTCCATCCCGACCTGGCGCTTCGGGCCCTGGTCGGCCACCCCCTGGTGTTGCTGGAGGGCGCGCCGGGAACCCGGGTGGAGGTGCTGCGGGGCGAGCCCGAGCTGCGCGTGGTGCGCCAGGGCCAGCGGCTCACCCTGCAAGTGGTGCCCGAGCTGACCGACGCCTCGGAGTGCCAGCTCTTGCGCGAGTCCCCCACCCGGGTGCGGGTGATCGAGTTCGGCCCCCGGGCCCGGAAGCTCGCCAGCCTCTTCGGCGCCAAGGGGCTCAAGGTCCCGGTCAAGGCCGAGGAGCGGGTGCGTCGGGTCCTCGCGGCCGTCGCCGCCGAGCTCACCGTGCACTCCGACGACGAGGGGGCCCTGGGCGCCCTGGAGGAGCTTCCCGCCGACCCCCGGCCCCGGGTCCACCTGCTTCCCGCGGGGAGCGGGCTGCGGGCCGAGCTGCTGGCCCAGCCCCTGGGCAGCGACGGCCCCTACTGCCCCCCCGGGGAGGGGGGCCGGAGCCTGATCGCCGAGGTGGCAGGCCGCCGGGTGGCGACCCGGCGCGACCTAGCGGCCGAGCGACGGGCCGCCGAGGCGGTGGTCGCGGCGTGCCCCGCCCTAGGGCCGGCGCGGTCCGACGGCTTGGAGTGGGTGGTCGAGGATCCCGAGGAGTGCCTGGAGCTCCTGCTCCAGCTCCAGGCCGTGGGGGACGCGGCAGTGGTGGAGTGGCCCCGGGGCGAGACCCTCAAGGCGCCCCGCCGGGTCGCCCTGGACGCCCTGAGGATAGAGTTCAAGCGGGACCGGGACTGGTTTGCCGCCGGGGGCGAGCTCCGGGTCGACGACGGCCTCACCCTCGGCCTCCGCGAGCTTCTGGACCTCGCGGCGGCGGCACCCGGGCGGTTCGTGCCCCTGGGCGACGACCAGTACCTGGCCCTCACCCACGCCTTTCGCAAGCGCCTCGACGAGCTGCGCGCCTTCACCGAGGCCCACGGCAAGGGCTTGCGCTTCCACCCCCTGGCCGCCCCGGCCCTGGAGGAGTGCGCGGCCGAGGCCGGCCACTTCCGGGGCGACAAGGCGTGGAAGGATCTCCTTCGGCGCTTCGCCGAAGCCCAGGAGCTTACCCCCCCGGTACCCACCACCCTGGCCGCCGAGCTGCGCCCCTACCAGGTGGACGGCTACCGCTGGTTGATGCGCCTGGCCCACTGGGGGGTGGGCGCCTGCCTCGCCGACGACATGGGGCTAGGCAAGACCCTGCAAGCCCTGGCGCTGCTCCTCACCCGGGCCAAGGGCGGTCCGTGCCTGGTGGTGGCCCCCACCTCGGTCTGCGCCAACTGGGCGGCCGAGGCCCGGCGCTTTGCGCCGTCCCTCAACCCGGTGGTCTTCGGCCCCGGGGACCGGGAGAAGACCCTGGCGGCCCTCGGGCCCTTCGACCTGGTGCTGGTGAGCTACGGCCTGCTCCTCCAGGAGGGGGAGCGCCTGGCCGGGGTCGCCTGGGAGGTCGTCGTCCTGGACGAGGCCCAGGCGATCAAGAACGTGGCCGCCAAGCGCTCCCAGGCGGCCATGGAGCTCAAGGCCGGCTTCAAGATCATCACCACCGGCACCCCGGTGGAGAACCACCTGGGGGAGCTGTGGAACCTCTTCCGGTTCGTCAACCCGGGCCTATTGGGCTCCCGGGAGGGCTTCCAGAAGCGCTTCGCCTCCCCCATCGAGAACGGCGACCGGACCGCCCAGGCCCGCCTCAAGCGCTTGATCTCCCCTTTTCTCCTGCGGCGCACCAAGAGCCAGGTGCTGGACGACCTGCCGCCGCGCACCGAGATCCTCCACCGGGTGGAGCTCGGGCCCGAGGAGGCGGCCCTGTACGAGGCCCTGCGGGGCCGGGCCCTGGAGCGGCTCGCCGCCTACGAGGGCCCCCCGCTCGCCAAGCGCTTCCAGGTGCTGGCCGAGCTGATGCGGCTGCGGCGCGCCTGCTGCCACCCCCGGCTGGTGCTCCCCGAGGCGCCCCTGCCGAGCGCCAAGCTCGAGGCCTTTGGCGAGCTCCTCGACGAGCTCCTCGCCAACCGCCACAAGGCCCTGGTCTTCAGCCAGTTCGTCGATCACCTCTCGATCGTCCGGGAGTACGTGGAGCGCCGCGGGGTGGCCTACCAGTACCTGGACGGCTCGACCCCGGCCCGGGACCGCCAGCGCCGGGTCGACGCCTTTCAAGCCGGGGAGGGGGAGCTCTTCCTGATTAGCCTCAAGGCGGGAGGCCTGGGCCTCAACCTCACCGCCGCGGACTACGTGGTCCACCTCGACCCGTGGTGGAACCCGGCGGTGGAGGACCAGGCCTCGGACCGCGCCCACCGGATCGGCCAGACCCGGCCCGTGACGATCTACCGGCTGGTGGCCCGGGGGACGGTGGAGGACAAGATCGTCGAGCTCCACCACAAGAAGCGGGAACTCGCCGACAGCCTCCTGGAAGACGCCGACGGGGGTGGCCGGCTCTCGGCCGAGGACCTGTTGGCGATCCTGCGGGAGGAGTGAGCGCGCCATCGCCTCCCCCGACGCCCCCTCTTCCCCGTGTACCTGAACCGGATCGGCCGCTAGGCTACCGCGTCTCCTCCCGCGGGGGCAGCTCGAAGGGCTCGCCGCCTCCGGGCCCGGGGCGGGCCCGGAGGGCCTCGGGGGAGGCCTCCCCGAAGGCACGGAGGAAGGCCAGGTAGTCCAGGGGCTCCCCCCGGGCCTGGGCGGCAGCCCGGCGCAGGGCCGCCACGTCCGCCGGGGTCGTGGGCAGGTCCCGCTCAAGATCCACGGGGCACCCGCGCTTCCTCGAGCTCCCGGAAGCGCTCCGCCAGCCCGTACCGCTCGAAATACCGCCGCACCTCGTCCCGGTCCACCCCGGGCAGGCCCAGGAGATGGGCCACGTCGGCGAGGTCCCGCCACGCCCGCTCCGGGGCGTTTCGAACCGCAAAGGCCTTCATCGCCGCCAGGTGCTCGGGCCGGGGCACGGGGAACACCTGTCCCTCCAGGGCGAGCAGGGGCCGGGCTCCGGTGAACAACTCCTCCGCCGTCGCCCCCCCCACGTACACGAGGTCCACCCGCCCCAGGGTCGCCAGGGGGTGGACGTGGGTCGAGTACCCTTCGGACCGGTGGAGGGTCTCGTACCCCAGCCCCCCCAGAAACCCCACCACTCTGGACTGGGCTATCGTCTCGGTCACCAGGTCGAGGTCGGCGGTGGCCCGGGTCAAGCCGTAGGCGTGCAGGCCAAAGGCCCCCACCACGGCGTACCGGCGGCCCTCCCGGCGAAAGTGGTCATCAAGCGCCCCGAGCACTCGGAAGTAGTTCACGCGGTCACCCCGGCGGTAGCGAGGACGAGGGAGCGACACCTTACCACGAGACCGGGCCCCGATCAGCCCTCCGCGGCGGCCCTGGTGGGGATTTGACGGACCCGCCAGACCGGCTAGGCTTGACCTGGCTCAAGGCGATCCCGCCCCCGCGTGCGTACACTCCCCCCATCGACCTCACCCCACCACCCTCTCAAGGAGAACGCCATGTTCTGCAACCAGTGCGAACAGACCGCCCAGGGAACCGGCTGCACCAAGTGGGGCGTCTGCGGCAAGAGCCCCGACGTCGCCGCCCTCCAGGACCTCTTGACCTACACCCTACGCGGCCTCGGCGCGGTGGCCACGGCGGGCCGCCAGGCCGGGGTGACCGACGCCGCCGCGGACCGCTTCGCCGCCAAGGCCCTCTTCTCGACCCTCACCAACGTCAACTTCGACCCCGCCCGGTTTCAGCAACTGATCCGCCAGGCGGCCGAAACCCGGGAGGCCCTAAAGGCCAAGGTAGCCGCCCGGGGCGGGACGACCCGGTTCGCCGACCCGGCGGCCGCCTTCCAGCCCGCCGCCGACCTCGCCGGCCTGGTGAAGCAGGGCACCGAGGTGCGCCTGCCCATCGACTGGACCCGGGACGACGACGTCAAGAGCCTGCAAGAGATCACCTTGTACGGCCTGCGGGGCGTCGCCGCCTACGCCGACCACGCGGCAATCCTCGGCCAGGAAGACCCGGCGGTGTACGAGTTCCTCCACGCCACCCTGGCCAAGCTCGCCGATCCGGGCATCGGCCTCAAGGACTGGATCGGGCTCGCCCTGGCCACCGGCGGCACCAACATCCGCGCCATGGAGCTTCTGGACGCCGGCAACACCGGCCGCTACGGCCACCCGGTGCCTACCGAGGTGCCCCTGGGGGCGAAGCAGGGCAAGGCCATCCTGGTGTCGGGCCACGACCTCAAGGACCTGGAGGACCTGCTCAGAGCGACCGAGGGCAAGGGGATCTCGATCTACACCCACGGCGAGATGCTGCCGGCCCACGGCTACCCGGGCCTCAAGAAGTACCAGCACCTCCACGGCCACTACGGCACCGCCTGGCAGAACCAGAAGAAGGAGTTCGCGGCCTTCCCCGGCGCCATCCTGATGACCACCAACTGCATCCAGGAGCCCCAGGAAGGGTACCAGGGCAACCTCTTCACCACCGGGCTGGTGGGCTGGCCGGGGACCACCCACGTGGAGAACGGCCGGTTCGGCGCCGTCATCGAGAAGGCCCTGGCCCTGCCGGGCTTCGCCGCCGACACCGACCAGGGCTCGGTGCTGGTGGGGTTTGCCCGCAACACGGTGCTCGGGGTGGCGGACAAGGTCATCGCCGGCGTCAAGGCCGGGGCGATCAAGCACTTCTTCCTGGTGGGGGGCTGCGACGGCGCCAAGCCCGGCCGCAACTACTACACCGAGTTCGTGGAGAAGACCCCCAAGGACACCGTGGTCCTGACGCTGGCGTGCGGGAAGTTCCGCTTTTTCGACCAGAAGATCGGCGACATCGGCGGCATCCCGCGCCTCCTGGACGTGGGGCAGTGCAACGACGCCTACTCGGCGGTGCAGATCGCCCTGGCGCTGGCCGGCGCCTTCAACTGCGGCGTCAACGACCTGCCCCTGTCGATCATCTGCTCCTGGTACGAGCAGAAGGCGGTGGCCATCCTCCTGTCGCTTCTGCACCTGGGGATCAAGGACATCCGCCTCGGGCCGAGCCTGCCGGCCTTCATCACCCCCAACGTGCTCAACGTGCTGGTGGAGACCTTCGACATCAAGCCCATCGGCACGGCCGAGGGCGACCTCAAGGCGATCCTGGCGGCGTAAGCGGCGCCTACCGGAGGGCGATCGCGGAGCGGGCCCCCCTGGCAGCAGGGGGGCCCGCTCCCCTTTGGGGCCCCGGGCAAGGTCCACCACCAGACCTTCCGGAGGGTCCGGGGAGCCCAGGAGCGGAGCCGCGCACCGCATCGACCGAAGCGCCACGGCACTGCGAAACCGGTGCCGCTCGGCGCCCCCGAGAACCCCGGGGACGGCGACTCGAACCGTCGCGGATGGCGCGGCGTCGCGGAGGGGCTCCCCGGACCCGTCGCCGCCCCTGCCGGTGGCGCCAGGCCGGGCTTCCCCTTTGACCTCGGGCGGTCCCTCGCCTACCGTAACGGGAGGACCGCTCCGGGACGAGGAGAGGAGGGCACGATGGTGGGACGAGGGGAGCTTCTAGAGATCCTGGCCGCCTGGTACCGGGCGTGGAACGTCCACGACCTGGACGGGGTGATGGCGCTCTTTCACCCCGACGTGGTCTTCGACAACTGGACCGGGGGCCGGGCCCGGGGTCGGGACGCCCTGCGGGCCGCCTGGGCGCCGTGGTTCGCGGACCACGGGGGCTTTCGCTTCGAGGAGGAGGAGACCTTCGTCGACGAGGCCGCCCAGCAGGCCCTGTACCGCTGGATCCTGACCTGGCCCAGCCGGGAGCCCGGCTGGGAGGGGCAGCCCGAGGTGCGCCGGGGGGTCGACGTCCTCCGCTTCCAAGACGGCTTGGTGATCGAGAAGCTCACCTACAGCAAAACCACCCTCGAGATCGGCGGCCGCCGGGTCCGCCTGGCTCCGGCCGGGGATCCGCCGTGACCGCCGCCAGGAGCCGCGCCGCCAAGACCGGGCTCCCCCCGGGGACCCTCGTCCACGTGGGCGCCCCCCCCGAAGGGGCCGGCGCCCCCACCCTCCGGCTGATGGACTACGGCCCCGAGCACCTGAAGGAGCGCGACCTGGCGGGGCCCGAGGAACTGGGGCCGTACCTCGCCGCCGACTCGGTCACCTGGGTCGACGTGGCGGGGGTCCACGACGTGGAGCTCGTCGCCCGCCTCGGGGCGCTCCTCGGTGCGCACCCCCTGGTGCTGGAGGACGTGGTGAACACCCACCAGCGCCCCAAGGCCGAGGTGTTCACCGACCACTGGTTTATCGTGGTGCGCGCCGCCCGGGCCGACCCGGCCACTGGGGCCCTCGAACACCAACAGGTGAGCCTGTTGGCTGGGCGGGGCTGGGTGGTCACCTTTCGGGAGCGACCCGACGACGTCTTCGACCCGGTGCGCGAGCGGATCCGCGGCGGGCGGGGGCGCACCCGGGGGGCCGGCGCCGACTACCTGGCTTACGCCTTGGTGGACGTGGTGGTGGACCACTACTTCGCGGCCCTGGAGCTCCTGGACGAGCGGACCGAGGCGCTGGAGGAGGAGCTCCTAGGCCGGCCCGGGCCCGAGACCCTGGCGGCGATCCACGCCCTCAAGCGGGAGATGCTCACCCTGCGCAAGGCCGCCTGGCCCCTGCGGGAGCTCGTGGGCGCCCTGGAGCGTAGCGACTCCCCCCTCCTGGCCCCCGCCACCCGCCCCTACCTGCGCGACCTCCACGACCACGCGGTCCAGGTGATCGAGGCCTCGGAGAGCCAGCGGGAGGTACTGGCCGGCTACCTCGACATCTACCTGTCGGCGGTGAGCAACCGGATGAACGAGGTGATGAAGGTGCTGACGATCATCGCCACCATCTTCATCCCCCTGACGTTTCTGGCGGGGGTCTACGGGATGAACTTCGAGGTCATGCCCGAGCTCCACTGGCCCTGGGCGTACCCTGCCCTGTGGGGCGCCATGCTCGCCACGGCGGGGGGCCTCACCTGGTGGTTTCGGCGGAAGGGCTGGCTGTGAGGGGACGGGGGGACGGGGGGACGGGGGGCTTTGACAGGATTTCAGGATGTTCAGGATGTAGGGGCCCGGCGGTCCCCAAGACACCCTGTCCACCCTGTCGAAGAACCCCCCGTCTCGGACCTCGCTAGAAGCCGTTGCGGGGCAGAGATCTTCGACGCGGCGGGGTGGGCCGCACCCCGCCGCCGCTCCCCGTCAAACCGGGCCGTCGCCCGGCGGCTCCCGGTCCGCGAGGCGGGCCACGGCCCGCCTCAGCTCCTCCAACTGCCGACCGGTGTCGCGCTCGGCCGCCAGGAGCTCCCGCAGGAGCCGCTTGACCCCAAACACGGCAAAGGGCAGCGCCGCCCACACGGCGAGCACCGCGAACCCCAGGGCGAAGAGCAGGGCCAGGCCCGCCACCGCCCACGCCCCCCCCTGCCCGTGCCACTGCCACATGCTCTCCACGCTCCTCCTCCCGACGCCCAAGCGCACAATCCCGTTGACACCCCGCCCGAGCTCCCTATAATGGCGCCGCGTTACCCGAGCGGGCGTAACTCAGTTGGTAGAGTATCAGCTTCCCAAGCTGAGGGTCGCGAGTTCGAATCTCGTCGCCCGCTCCACGTCGATCCCGCCCCGGCCCGCCGGGGCTTGGCCCTCGCGCTTCTCCCCGCCCACCCGGGGGGGAAGCGGCGAGGGCCTTGACGTTTCGGGGAGCCGACGCTTCGGCCTCTCCTGCCCCCGGTGGCGGTAGCGCATCGCCGCTGGCAGGGAGCCTCGCGGCCGCCCTGGGAGCCATGGCGTGGCGCCTCGCCGCGGCCAAGGGTTCGAGTCCGGCGCCTGCCGATCGGGTGGCTCAGCCCATCGCCACCCGGGACCGCTGGCGGGGAGAACGGCTGGCAGCCGCGGACCACGACGCCGACGCCTACCGAGGGGTGCTGACCAGGTACCGCCTTCCCAAGCGCACGGACGCCGAACCGAGGTCAGCCGCCCGCCGACGCCGGGCGCCGGGGAGTGTCCAGGACGGCGAGACGGCCGGTGGCCCACCCCACCGCGGCCCAGCTGTCCACGGCCAGGTCGATCTCGGCGACCCCGCCGGTGGGGAGGTTGGCGAGCCCGGCGCCGGTGAGGGCGTTCACCAGGTCGGTAAAGCCGGGGTTGTGGCCCACCAGGAGGGCGCTGGCGGTTCCCGGGTCGAGGCGCCGCACGATCTCCAGGAGCGCTTCGGCGCTCGCCCCGTAGAGCTCCGGCACCGGAGCGATGTCGTCCCGCGCAAACCCGATCTCCTTGGCGAGGGTGCGGGCGGTCGTCGCGGCTCGCCGGGCCGGGCTGGTCAGCAGCCGGTCCGGCAACTCCCCCCGGGCAGCGAGGCGCCGCCCCATCTCCGGGGCGTCGCGCTGGCCCCGGGGGCTCAAGGGGCGGTCGAAGTCGGCCAGGACGGGGTCGTCCCAGCTCGACTTGGCGTGGCGCACCAGGATCAGCCGCTTCACGGAGCGCTCTTTTCCCCGGCCAGGTCGGCCGGCAAGGCGGCGAGAATCGCCTGGAGGCCCGGCTCCTCCACCAGGGCCGCGGCCTTCTCGGGCAGCACCCACCGCCGCTTGCGGTCCGGCTCGGGCCAGCGCTTGGCCACCTCGGCCACCGCTAGGGCGAAGACCTCGACGGTGCAGGTCCCGCCCCACTTCTCGTACCGGTAGGTGCCCAGGGGCTCGGGCAGCAGGCGGCCCCGCACCCCGGCCTCTTCCCACGCCTCCCGCTCCGCCGACTCGGCCGGGGTCGTCCCGGGGTCCACCACCCCCTTGGGGACGATCCACCGCCCCCGGCCCCGGGTGGTGACCAGCAGCACCTCGGCCCGGCCCTTGCGCTGCCGCAGGGGCACCGCCCCCGCCTGGGTGAAGAACTCGGGGGGGACGGGGCGGCTCACCGGCGCCCCGGCCAGCGGGTGTAGGGCTCGGCCACGAGGTTCGCGTTCTGGTACCGGGGGTCTCCCGACACCTCGGCCCCAACCCAGGGGGGCAGCGCCACCGCGTCCTCCGCCGCGTCGAGCTCCACCTCGGCGAGCACCAGGCCCCGGTTGACGCCGGCAAACTCGTCCACCTCCCAGATTCGCCCCCCAAAGGGCACCCGGTAGCGGGTCTTCTCGATCAGGGGCCGGTGGCACAAGCCGTCGAGCATCGCCGCCGCGTCGGCCGCGGGCACCGGCACCTCGAACTCGCTGCGGGCGAGCCCCACGGCGCGGCCCTTGACGGTGAGGTAGCCCCGGTCCTCGTCCAGGCGCACCCGCACCGTCCGGTCCGGGTCGAGGGAGAGGTACCCCTGGCGAAACCGCCGCCCCACAGCCCCGGCCCGCCACCCGTCGCCGACCACTAGGAACTTCCGTTCGATCTCAATCCCCACGGGGGGCCTCTGGCTCCGCCAGGCGGGCCTGCACCTCGGCCCACAGGGCCTCGTAGGCGAGCGCCGGCACCGAGCGCGGGGAGAACGCCCCCAGGGGCTCGCGCTTCACCCCCATCTGCTCCACCTCGCTCGCGTAGGGGATGGCGGCGGCTAGAAAGCCCGGGTGCTCCCCGGGCGCCGACGCCAGGAGCTCCCGGTGGAGGCGCTTGCGCCGGTCCACCAGGGAGAAGAAGGGGAGCAGGGCGGCCCCGCCGAGCCCCTCCCGGGCCTCCCAGGCGGTCAACTGCTCCAGGGTCCGCAGGGACAGGGTGGTGGGGATCACCGGCACCAAGAGGGCGTCGGCGGCCCCCCACACCGCCTCCGACACCAGGGACAAGCTCGGGGGGCAGTCGAGGAAGGCGAAATCGTATTCTTCCGCCAAAGGTTCCAGCACCTTGCGCAAACGCCGGGCGGGCTTTTTGGTCCGGTCGAGGTCCAAATCCATGTGGCGGTAGGAGAGGTCCGAGGGCAAGAGGTCGAGGTGCTCGAAGTCGGTGCCGCGCACCCGGGCCCCCGCATCTTCGCCCTTCTTGAGGAGCTTTTTTGCTCCGCCCTTCACCTTGGGCTGGACCCGGAAGTAAAAGGTCGCCGCCCCCTGGGGGTCGAGGTCCCACACCAGGGTCCGCGCGCCGCCCCGGGCCGCCAGGTAGGCGAGGTTCACCGCCGCCGCGGTCTTCCCCACCCCGCCCTTGGCGTTGTAGGTGGCGAGCACCTTCACGAGCCCTCCTCCCCCGCGCCGAACGCGGGTGCGAGCCGGCGCAGCCGGCGCGTTCCCTGCTTGGCAAAAGCCGCAAACCGGGGGCCGAACTCCCCGCGCACCCGGCGCTGCCGCTCGGCCAGGCTCTGGGCGAGCATGCCGAAGGCGAGGTCCGTCGCGCGCAGGTCGGGGGTCTCGGCGCCCAACTCCCGGCGCAACCCGTCCAGGGCCTGGGCGTGCACCTCCAGGTCCTGAAACACCCCGAGGTTGTCCTGGAGCCCCTTGAGGGCTTGGATGGTCCGCCGAGCCTCGTCTCCCGAAAAGGCGCCCTGGAAGAGCTCCAAGAGGTAGCGGAGCTTCTTGCAGCTCTTGCGCAGGTCGTGGAGGGCCTCGGGGGGCGAGGCATCATCCACCGCCCGCCCCTCCCGCAGCACCCGCTTGAGGGCTTTGGCGACGGCAGCGCCGGCTACGGCCGCCACCGGCTGGGCGGCGTCGGTAGGAGCGTCCTGCGCCGACGTCTCGCGGGCCAAAAACTCGCGCCAGCTCGCGACCAGCCGCTGGTAGCGGCGGGAGTTTAGGGCCCGCACCAGGGCCCGTTGCGCGCCCCTGCGGGTGCGCTCCAGGCGGGCCCGCAGGGGCGCGAGGTCGCGCCGGGCCTCGGCGGGCACGCCCTTCAGGTAGCCGGGGAGCTCTTCGAGATACACGTCGTAATCCCGGGCTAGCCCGGTGACCGCCCCGAGCCAGGCGAAGCCCTCCCGAAAGGGCGCCAGCGACCCCGGGGAAAAGACGCCCTCCAGCCGCCCGAGCAGGGCCCGGGTGCGGCGCACGGCGACCCGAAGGTCGTGGAGAAACTCCGGGTCCACGGCGTCTTGGGCTCCTGGGCGGTTGGCCTCGATGGTGTCCAATAGTTCCCGGAGCACGGCGCGCACCGCCTGCCCGGCGGGCTCGTCGGGGGTGAGCCCCGCCCCGGGCTTGCCGACGGGCGCCGCTGGGGGCGCCCCCACCGCCGCGAACGCCGCTTCCCCCAGGGGCTGGGGGGCCGGGGCTAGGCCGAGACCCTCCCCCAGGGCCTCCCGCGCCCGGCGCAGCGCCTTTGGGTAGCCCCGCACCGGGGCCAGGCGGACCCGGGTCCCCAGCTCCACCGGGTCCGGCGCCCCGGGCCCGTGGGCCCAGTGGGCTTCCAGGTAGGCCCGCACCACGACCTTGCCGTCGCGGTTGCGGACCTCTAGGGGCTCGGAGCGGGTAGACAGGGTCACCAGGGGGAGGAGGGCCCGCACCTCCAGGAGGGCGGCGAGGCGCGCGGCACCGGGGCCCGGGGGCAGGTCGCGGCCGAAGCGGGGCGCCGACCCCGGCACCCGGCCGAGAAGTTCGCCGTCGGCGAGGCGGCGCCACTCGAGCCGCGGCCCCGAACCGTCGGTGACCTCTTCGAGGGCGCCTCCGGCCGCCGCCACCCGGCGATCGAAGGTATCCAGGAGCCTCCGCTGGATCTCCCGTGGGGGCTCCGCCTGTACCTCGCCGGCCGCCCCCAGCCCTGCCGCCACCCGGGGGGCCGTGAGCTCGGGAGGGGCGGCGAACTCCACAGGGCCTTCGTCGACGCGCCTCACCGGAGGTTTCGCCCCCGGGGCGGCACCGAGCGGCGCTTCTTCAAGCGGGTGGCCTCCTTGTTGCGTTTCTCGGCGAGGTCGGCGAGCAGAGCCTGGCTCGGCCGCGCCTCGTCCCGGGGGCCCGGCGTCCGCTGGCGGTAGGTGCCGTCGGCTTGCATCTCCCAGGCGCTGCGCCGGTCGTTCCACTGGGCGTCGAGCATGGCCCGCAGGTCCTGGCGCAGGGCGGCATCTTCCACCGGCACCAAAACCTCCACCCGGTGCTCCAGGTTGCGCTTCATGGCGTCGGCCGAGCCGAGCCAGTACTCCTCGGCGCCGCCGTTGCGAAAGTAGTACAGCCGGGCGTGCTCCAAAAACCGGCCCACCACCGACACCACCCGGATGTTCTCGGAGACCCCGGGGAGGCCGGGCCGCACCCGGCAGCTGTCCCGCACTAGGAGGTCCACCCGCACCCCGGCCTGGGACGCCCGGTACAGGGCCCGGGCGATGTCCACGTCCTCCAGGGCGTTCATCTTGAACTGGAGGTGGCCGGGGTCCTCGGCGGAGTGGGCGGCGATCTCCCGCTCGATCCGGGTCAAGAGGCCCTTCTTCAAGAGCTTCGGGGCCACCAGGAGCTTCTGGTAGTGGCGCTTGGGGGTGAAACCGGTGGTCAGGTAGTTGAAGAGCTCGGTGGCGTCGGCCCCAATGGCGTCGTCGCAGGTCAGAAGCCCGAGGTCGCAGTACAGCCGGGAGGTCCCGGGATGGTAGTTGCCGGTGCCGACGTGGACGTAGCGCCTGAGGCCGTTGTAGTCCTGGCGAACCACCAGGATCACCTTGGAGTGGGTCTTGAGGCCCACCACCCCGTAGGTGACGTGGATCCCCGCCTCCTCCATCCGGGAGGCGAGCCGGATGTTGGCCTCCTCGTCGAAGCGGGCCTTGAGCTCCACCGCCACCGCCACCTGCTTGCCCCGGTCGGCGGCCCGGATCAAGTGGTCCACCAGCTCCCCCTGGGCCGAGGTGCGGTACAGGGTCATCTTGATCGCCCGCACCTTGGGGTCGTTGGCGGCCTCCCGGACGAACCGCTCCACCGAGGTCGAGAAGGACTCGTAGGGGTGCTGGAGGAGCACCGAGCCCGCCTCGCGGATCACGTGGAAGAGGTTGCGGTCGGCGGGCAGGGCCGCGTGGTCCACCGGGTGGTGGGGCGGGTCCTGGAGGGCCGGCAGGGGGAGCGCCGCGATCTCCATCAGGTCCCGTAGGCCCAAAAGCTCCTCGGACTCGAAGACGTCCGCCCCCTCGTCCAGGCCGAGCTCGGCGGCCAGGCGCCCCCGGTACAGGGGGTTCATGCCGGGCATCACCTGCACCCGGACCACGGGGGCGAAGCGGCGGTCCTGGAGCTCGGACTCGATCAGGGCCAAGAGGTCGTCGGCCTGCTCCTCGTTCTTCTCGGTGTTGGAGTTGCGGGTCACCCGAAAGAGCGCCTGCTCCACCACCTCCATGCCGGGGAAGAGGAGGTCGAGGTTCTGGGCCAGGGCGTCCTCGAGGAGGACGAACCGGTGCCCCTCCCCGAGCCGCAGGAACCGGGGGGCGCCCCGGCCGATGGGGACCTTCACCCGGGCGAGCGAGGTCTCCCCGTCTCCGGGGTAGCGCAGCGACACCAGAAGGTTCAAGGAGAGGTTGGAGACGAAGGGGAAGGGGTGGGCCGGGTCGATGGACTGGGGGGTGAGGAGGGGGTAGATGTTGCGGTGAAACTCCTGCCGGAGCGCTTTTCGGTCGTCGGCCCCGAGCTCGTCGGCCGCCAGCAAGAAGACCCCGGCTTGCCCCAGGAGCCCCCGCAAGGTCTTCACCAGGGCCTGCTGGCGCGGCTGGAGCGCCCGCACCACCGCCGAGCACTCTTCGAGCTGCTGGCGCGGCGTGCGCCCGTCCACGGTGCGCGCCTGAATCCCGACGGCCACCTGCTGCTTTAGCCCCCCGACGCGTTTCATAAAGAACTCGTCGAGGTTGGAGCCCGTGATGGCCAGGAACTTCACCCGCTCCAAAAGCGGGGTCCGCTCGTCCTCGGCCTCGCTGAGCACCCGGGAGTTGAAGGCGAGCCAGGTGAGCTCGCGGTTGAGGTAGAGCTCCGGCGACGAGAGGTCCGGGCCCTCGGGGCCCGGCTCCCCCGCCTCCGGATGCTCCTCCGGGGGCGTCGGCTTCACCAGGGCCAGGGCGCGGTTCTTCTTCCGGGCAGTCGGGGTCGCCATGGGTCTAGTCGCCTTCCCGTGCCCCGGGGGGCACTCACTTCTTCTTCCGCTTCTTGGGCTTGCAGACGTGGTCCGGGTCGTCGGTCCGGGCGCCGCACTGCTTGCACTCGTGGGTCGCGTCGGCCTTCTTCACCTCGCTCTCGCCCTTCAAGCACTTCTTGCCCATGCTCCACCCGCTCTCCCCCCAAAGATGACCGCTTCTAGCCCCCAGAATACCCGGAGGGCCGCCCCGTGGCGAGCCCACCCCGGGCCCGCTGCGGCGTAGGGGGGCGTGGTGGGGTGCCCCGGAGCGCAGCGGGACGCGGCCTCGAACGCGGCCCTCGGGAAGGGCGCGACCCTCGCCCCCCGGACTCCCTCCGGGGAACCCGCCGAGGCAAAGCGATCGTCCCGCACAGCGGAGCGGGCACCCCGCAGCGGCCCCCCCGGGGTGCCCCGGAGGCCCGGCCGCGCTCACCGCCCCCGGCCCTCCAGGACCTGCTCCAGGCGGTCGCACAGGGTGGCGAGCACCTTGAGGCGCCCGAAGTTCTTGTCGTTGCCCTCCACCAGGGTCCAGGGCGCCAGGGACGTGCTGGTGTGGGCCACCAGATCGTTGACCGCCTGCTCGTACTGGGGCCAGCGCTCCCGGTTCCGCCAGTCCTCCTCGGTGAGCTTCCACCGCTTCCACGGGGTCTCCTCCCGGGCCCGAAACCGCGCCAGCTGCTCCTCGGGGGTGATGTGGAGCCACACCTTCACCAGCGCCGTGCCGTGCTCTACGAGCTGCTCCTCGAAGTCCACGATCTCCCGGTAGGCCCGCCGCCACTCCGCCTCGGTGGCAAAGCCCTCCACCCGCTCCACCAGCACCCGGCCGTACCAGCTCCGGTCGAAAAAGGTGACCCGGCCGGCTCGGCCCAGGTGCCGCCAGAACCGCCACAGGTAGTGGTGGCTGCGCTCCTCGTCGGTGGGGGCGGCAAAGGGGATCACCTCGCAGTGGCGGGCATCGAGCGCCGCCACGCACCGGCGGATGGCGCCCCCCTTGCCGGCGGCGTCCCACCCCTCCATCACCACCAGGGTGGACACCCGGCGCTCCAGGGCCTCCCGGTGGAGCCGATTGAGGCGCCCCTGGAGTCGGGCGAGCTCCCCCTTGAACTCGCCCGCCCCGGTCGCCCGGCCCATGTCCAGGGTGGAGAGCACCGTGGGGAGCCCCGGCGGGGCCGGCGCCGGAGCCACGGTCCTGGGCGCCGGGGGCGGGGCCGCCAGGCGCTCCCGGATGGCGGTGAGGACGGCGGTAGCCACCGTGAGCCCCCGGTACCGGGGGTCGGCCCCCTCCACGATCTGCCACGGGGCCCGCCCCGTGCTGGTCTTCATCACCGTCCGCTCGGCGGCAGCCACGAAGGCGTCGTAGAGCCGCCAGTGCCTCCAGTCGGTGTCGGTCACCCGCCACCGCTGGAGGGGGTCCTTCTCCAGGGCCTTGAGCCGCTTCTTCTGGCCCTGCTTGCTCAGGTGCATCCAGAACTTGAGGATCAGCGCCCCATCCGCCGCGAGGGCGCTCTCGAAGGCCGAGACCCGCTCCAGCCGCTCGTCGAGCTCGGGCACGTCGATGCGGCCGTAGGCGCGGTCCAGGAGGGGGCGGGAGTACCAGGAGCTGAGAAAGAAGCCGATCCGGCCGCGGGGGGGGAGGTCGCGCCAGTAACGCCAGTACTCGGGGCGCTCGCGCTCCTCCTGGGAGGGCTCGGCGTAGGCGCGGGTGGAGAGCCACCGGGGATCGAGCCACTCGTGGAAGAGCTTGACGGTCTCCCCCTTACCGGCGCCGTCGACGCCGCCAAACACCACGATCACCGGGAAGTCGGCCCCCCGGAGCTCCTGTTGGGCCTCCTGGAGCGCTTGGCGCAGCTCGGGCACCCGGGCCTTGTACTCCGCCTTGGAGGTCTTGAGCCCGATCTCCGCCGTCTCAAACATGCCGCCGCCTTTCGCCCCCCGTCCGAGTCCCCCCACCCTATCGGCACCCACCCCCCGGGGCTTGAGTGCCGGGCTCCAGCGTAAGTCTCCGGAATCACTTGTCCAGGAGCGGACGGCTTGACACGGTGGAGCGCCGCCCTCTATCCTCACGGCCTTCCCTCCCCCGCGCCCCCGAGGTGACCCGTGTTTGGAATGGGGATGTCGGAGATCCTCCTCATCCTGGTCCTGGCCCTGATCGTCATCGGCCCCAAGAAGCTGCCGGACCTGGCGCGCGCCGTGGGGCGGGGCCTCGCCGAGTTCCGCCGCGCCACCGACGAACTGAACCGCTCGATCCGGCAGGAGATCCACACCCCCCTCAACCCCGCGGACCTCCTCAAGGATCTGGAAGCCGGCCGCGCCCAGACCCGCCCCGGCCCGCCGCCCGGGGAAGGCCCGGCCGGGGGAGACGCCGCCCCGGGCCGCGAGCCGAAGGGCTAGCCCGTGGACGACCCCACCCAGGACGTCGAAGGGGAGAAGCTCCCCTTCACCGCCCACCTCGAGGAGCTCCGGGGGCGGCTGATCAAGTGCGTGATCGCGCTCGCGGTGGGCTTTGCGGCGTGCTACAGCGTGAGCGAACCCCTCTTCCGGTGGCTGGTGCGCCCCCTGGCCACGGTGATGCCCGAGGGGAGCTTCCTCACCATGCTCCGGATCCAGGAGGGCTTCCTCACCCACTTGAAGGTCGGGCTCCTGGGGGGGATCTTCGCCGCCGCCCCGATCCTCTTGTACCAGGCGTGGAAGTTCGTGGCGCCGGGGCTCTACGCCCACGAGAAGCGCTACGTGTGGCCCTTCGTGGGATTCGCCTCGCTCTTCTTCTTCACCGGGGCGGCCTTCGCCTACTGGGTCGTCTTTCCCTTCGGGTTCCAGTTCCTGCTGGCCTACGCCGGCGGCCCGGTCCAGGCCACCCTGTCCATGGAGGCGTACCTCAGCTTCGCCACCAAGCTCCTCCTAGCCTTCGGCCTGGTCTTCGAGCTCCCCGTGGTGATGTGGTTCCTGGCCCGCATGGGCCTGGTGAGCCACCAGACCCTGTCCCGGGGGCGGGGCTACGCCCTGGTGATCATCTTCATCGTCGCCGCCATCCTCACCCCGCCGGACGTCTTCACCCAGACCCTGATGGCAATCCCCCTCTACATCCTGTACGAGATCAGCATCGTGGTCGCCCGGTTCGCCGGCCGCCGGGCGGCCGACGCGGAAGCCGCGGCGTAGGGGCCGACCGTCACGGGTCGGCCGCCCCTCCCCGGCCGCTCGCCCGCACGGCATCCAGGAAGGCCCGGGCCGCCGGGGAGCGCGCGCGCTGGGGGTCCCAGACGGCGTAGAAGCGCCGCTCCACCGGCGCGAAGCCCTCGACGGCCACCGGCCGGAGGCGCCCTGCGGCCACCTCGGCGGCCACCGCGACGTCGGAGAGGAAGGCCGCCCCCACCCCCGCCACCACGGCGCTCTTGACCGCCGCAGTGGACCCCACCTCGAGGACGACCCGCAGGCCCGCCGGGGGGAACCCCTGGGCGCGAAGCGCCACCTCCACCGCGTGGCGGGTCCCCGAGCCCTCCTCCCGGTGGACCAGGGGGATCCGGCCCAGCTCGGCAAGCGCCACCCGGGGCCCCGGCACCACCCCCGCGCCAGCGTACAGGCCGACCCGATCCGACCACAGGGGCTCGAAGGAGAGCTCCGCCGCCTCGTCCCGTTCCCCCGTCACCCCCAGGGCGGCTTCCCCGGCCGCCACCTGGCGGATCACCTCCAGGGACGAGGTGACCCGCAGGGACACCGAGATCCCCGGGTGCGCCGTCAGAAACGCGGCGAGGAGCGGCGGCAGGAAGCACTCCCCGGGGATGGTGCTCACCGCCACCGTGAGCCGCCCCCAGGAGAGCCCGCGGTACTCCGCCGCCTGCTCCCCCAGGCGCTCCCGCGCCGCCAGCACCTCCCGCGCGAGGGGCAGCAGCAGGCGGCCGGCCTCCGTCAAGGCGACCGCCCGGGGGAGCCGATCGAAGAGCGACTCCCCCAGCTCCTCCTCGAGCTCCTTGATTTGACCGCTCACCGTGGGCTGGGTGACGTACAGGGCTTCCGCCGCCCGGGTGAAGCTGGCCCGGGCGGCCACCTGGACGAAGGCCTCCAGGTGCCGGAAGGTCACGGCACCACCTCGGCGAGCCCCCGGCCCTGGAGCCGGGCCACCAGGGCCTCGGCGAGAAAGCAGAGGGCCTCCTGGTCCAGGTACCCGAGCACCCCCCGGTCGACCAGGAGGGACGCTCGGGCGGAGAACTCCTCCCGAGCGCCCCAGAAGAGGAGCAGGAGCTCCACCCGCGGCAGGACGCCAAACCGCCACGCCCCCTCCGCGGAGCCGAAGGCGACTGCCTCGCCGCCGAGGTCGGCGGCCGCCTGGGCGAGGGCATGGGGGCGATCCCCAAAGACCCGAGCCAGGCGATCGACGATGCCCTCGAAGGTCTTGGCCTTGCTCACCGTGTTGGGGAGCTCTCGGTAGGCGATCCAGGTCCCGTCGGGAGGGGCTCCCGAGGCTCGGGTCGCGTAGATCAGCAGGAAGATCTTGACCCACACCGTCGGGAGCTCCGCCCCGGGGGCAGCCACCACGTCGCCCCCGCCGAGGCGGTAGCGGCGACCGAGGAAGAACACTTCCACGGTCCCGGGGGCGTCGGCGGGCAGGGTGCCCCCGCACCGCTTCGCCAGGTCCTCCGGGTCGGCCTCGGCGAACTCGGCAGAGAGCGCCGCCAGCGCCTGCTCGCCCCGGTCGGGCCGCCGCCCCTCCCCCCGGGCCCGCCCCGCCTCCAAGCGGTGCTCCATGGGCCGCCGCTGGGCTTCCAAGAGGTGGGGGCAGCGGGCCAGGGGAGCCCCCTCCAGGTACACCGCCGAGGCGAAGGCGAAACAGCTGCCGACCCCGCAGTCGCCGCAGTTGGTCCGGGGCAGGTCCTTGTAGATGTCGACCACCTTGTAGCTCATGACGCGGCCTCCAGAGGGGAAACCCAGGGGGTACGGATCACGCCGGCTTGCACCCACGCGAGGACCCGGCCGGCCCACCCCTCCTGGGCCTGCCAGTGGCCATCCTCGGCGCCCGCCGCTCGCAGCGCCAACAAGCCCCGGCGGACGCCCTCGTCCAGCGGGGTTGGCGCGGCGCCCCAGAGGGGCGTGCCGGGGAGGGGATGGAAGTAGTGGGCGTGGAGCCTCGCCCTCGCCTCGCGGCGGAGCCGGTGGGCGAGGTCCAGGGTCGCCCCCTGGTCTTCGGGGGTCTCCCCGGGGAGCCCGAAGATCACGTCCACGTGGGGCAGGAGCCCCGCCTCCCGGGTCACCCGGGCGGCCGTCACCGCGTCTTCCACCCGGTGCCCCCGCCCGAGGTACCGGAGCACCCGGTCGCTCCCCGATTGGGCGCCGATCACCAGGGTGCGGTTGTGGCAGCGGCGCCGGACCAACGCCGCCGCCTCGGGGGTCACCCGTTCGGGGCGGACCTCGGAGGGAAACGCCCCCAGCACCGGCGCCAGCCCCAAGGCCCCGAGGCGGCCCAGGAGCTCGTCCAGGGCCAAAAGGCCTCCCCGGTAGGACAGGGCGTCCGGGGTGATGAAGGCGATGGTCCGCCGCCCGGCCGCCGCCAGGGCCCGGCCCGCGGCGAGGACGGCCTCGGGGCTCCGGTGCCGCACCGGGCGACCGCCCACGGCACAAAAGCCGCACGCCCACCGGCACCCCCGGGTCAGCTCGACGGGGCCGTGGCGGCCCTCCCCAAAGGAGGGGTAGGCGTCCAGGTCCTCCGGCCCTCCCCAGGGGTCGCGGATCACCGACTCTCCCTCGGCCCCGGCGGCCATAAACGGCCCCAGGGTGCGCTCCGCCTCGCCGACGAAGGCGTGATGGAACCCCAACCCCAGGGTCCCGGCCGGATCGGCGGTGGGGTGGGGCCCCCCGGCCACCAGCACCGCCTCCGGATGGCGTTTTTGCACCGCGGCGACCTCCGCCCCGACCCACTCGAGGTCCGCCGTCATCAAGGAGTACAACACCGCCCCTCGCCCGCCGGTCTCGGTCAGCCGCCGTGCCAACTCCTCGGCGGTGCGCCAGGTGGCCCAGGGGATGCGGCCCAGGTCCAAGAGGGCCGATACGGCGTTTAGGGAGTACTGGTTGACCGGGGTCTGCCGCAGCAGGGCCCGGGGGGCCCCGGTCACCTCCCCCCCCCACCGGGCCCACCGTCCGTGGGAACTTCCCTTCCCCCTTTGGGGAGCCGCTTGCCCTCCCGGGGCGGGGCCGTGCGCCTCCCAGGGCCCCAAAGGCAAGCCTAGCGGCGACTTCCGCGCCGCCACCGCGCCTGGCACGGTCCGTGCTTCTCCTCGCCGTGCACCCCGCCGTCCTCCGCCGCAGAGGGACCCGCCATGCTCCACGACACCGCTCGCCCCACCAGCGGACACCGGCTCCTGGCGTCGGTCCACGCCGCCCACGCCCACGGCGTGCTCGGCAAGCCCGAGGCCGTGGAGCTTTTGCTGGCCGGGATCTCCCGTGCCCTCGTGAACTCGGTGGAGAGCAACGCCCGCGACCCCCACTCCGCCTGGGCGCTTTACAGCGAGGCCTACTGGGACCACTTCGAGATGAACATCAAGGAGAGCCTCCTGGTCGCCTTCGCCGGCACCCCCCCAGCCCTGAGGGAAGCGGTTCGCACCGCGGTAGAGGAGACGATTCGCCACCTGAAGCGCGCCTATCGGTTCAACTGACCGGCCCGGACCGCCGGGTCGAGCACCGCCACCCCAAACCGGGACAGGAGCCCGGTGAGGGCGATGAGCGGCAACCCGATCAGGGCAGTGAAGTCGCGGCCCTTCAGCTCGCTCATCAAGGCGATGCCGAGCCCCTCCACCAGGAACGAGCCCGCCGCCCCCAGGGGCCGCTCGGCGGCCACGTAGCACTCGATCTCCCCCCGGGTCAGCGGCCGCAAGCGGACGCGAAAGGCCTCAACCACCGCCTCCTCCCGGCCGTCCCACCGCAGCGCGAGACCGGTGTGAAAGGTCACCCACCGACCGGCCATCCGGGAGAGCTGCTCCACCGCCCCGTCCAATCCCCTGGGTTTCCCGAGCCGGACCCCCCCGACCTCCGCCACTTGATCCGACCCCACCACCAGCCGGCCCGGATAGGTAGGGGCCACGCTCGCCGCCTTGCCCCGGGCCCGCTCCAGGGCCACGGCGGCCGGGGTCGGAGCCTGGGCGGTCGCCTCCTCATAGGCGGGGGACACCGCCTCGAAGGGGAGCCCGAGGCGCGCCAGGAGCTCCCGGCGGCTCGCGCTGGTGGAGGCGAGCACCAGGGGCAATCCCCTGCTGTTCACGGTGACCCTCCGTCGGGCTCGTGGGCGGCGAAAAACGCCGCGGCTCGGTCCCGGGCCTCCGCCATGGTCCCGGAGGTCTGCACCGCGGTCGCCAGCCCGTGGCCAAAGGGGAAGGTCTGGGCGAAGTAGTGGGTAAACGCCTTGAGCCGCCCGAGGCGGCGCTCGGGGGCCAAGCGCTCCTCCATCAGCCCGCAAAACCGTTCAAACAACGCCCCCCTGGGGGGTAGCGGGCGGTCGCCTCCCACCCCCCACAAACCCGCGGCGACGTCCCGAAAGAGCCACGGCCGCACCACCGCGCCCCGCCCAAGCATGAGCCCGTCGCACCCGCTCTGGTCGAGGCAGCGGCGGGCGTCCGCGAGGCTGAAGATCCCGCCGTTTCCTAGCACCGGGATCGAGACCCAGCCCTTCACCTTGCCGATCCAGTCCCACCGCGGCCGGCGACCGTACGGCTCCCCCCGAAGCCGCGCGTGCACGGTCAAGAGATCGACCCCCTCCCCCTCGAGCATCTCGCAAAAGGAGCGCAGGGCCTCTTCGTCCAGGCGTTCGCCGAGGCGGATCTTGGCCGACAGGGGGAGGTCGGTACACCGGCGCGCCGCGGCCACCAGGGCCCGGGCCGCGGCGGGCCGCTCCATCAGCCGGCTGCCGCCGCCCCGAGCTCGGATCGCGGGGGCGGGGCAGCCGAGATTCAAGTCGATGGCAGCCGCGCCACAGCGGTGGAGGACCTGGCAGGCAGGCGGGATTTCGGCGGGGCTGCTGGCGAGGAGTTGGTAGGAGAGCGGCCCATCCCCCGGTCCCCGGGCCAACAGCGGCGACTGCTCGGCCCGTTCGGTGGGCAGGGTGCGCGCCGACAGCATCTCGGTGGTGAGCAGCCCCACCCCGCCCAGTTCGGCCACCAGGCTCCGCAGGGCCGTGTGGGTGAGCCCCGCCATGGGCGCGAAGACCAGGGGCGGCCAGAGGCGGAGCCCCCGAACCGACAGGGCGGGAGGGACGGTCACGGGTTGCGCCAGGCGGCCCGCCCCTCCCGGGGTTCGCCACCCAGCCACACCAGGCGGCCCCGGGCCACGCGTACCGCCTCCACCACGGCGGGCCAGGGCAGCCCGGATTCGAGGGCCTCGACGGTCCACTCGGCCGCCCCGGCAGACACCGAACGGAGGGCGGCGCTCCGGGTCTCGGCCAGGGCGGCGATCCCGTCACCGACCTGCTCTACCGCCTTTGGGTCCGGGAGGCCTTCCACCCGGAGGACTCGTCGGCTCGCCTCGGACCCCAGGGTCCATCCCGACTGCTCCACCGCCGCCAGGACCGGTCGGGCCAGGAGCCGCCCGGCTTGTCCCAGGGCCCGGGCCCCGGCTTCCAGGGCATCGGCCCCCCAAGCCCGCCCCTCTACGCCGAAGGTCCCCACCACCACCCGCCGCCGCGCGTCGATCACCTGCACCCGCACCCGAGACCGCCCCTCGGCGAGGTCCCCAGCCGGGAGGGGGGCAGGGGCGGAGGGGGGGAGGGACTCCGGCACCACCACCGCCGCAAAGTGGCATCCGAGCCCCCGGGCCCACTCCGCGAGAGCCGGCAGGTCGGCGCTCGCGCCGGGCTCCGCCGGCGCGAGTCGGCCCGCCAGCCCCTGGGCCGCCAGGGCCTCGTGAAAGGCGGCTGCCGCGGCGCCTCCCCCTTCGGCCAGCACCAGGACCCGGGGGGCGGCGGCCAGGCGGACCACCGGCACTCCCTTGGCGCGCAGCTCCTGGAGTAGCCGCTCCCGGTCGACGTCCGCCTCCACCGTCACCCGCACCCCTCCCGGCTCGACCACCTCGGCGGCGATGGCGTACCGCCGCACCCACTCCCCGGGCCGAGCGTACGCCGCGGCGCGCAGTTCCGCGGCACGATTCTGGAGGTGAGGGGGGGGACGTGTCGCTCCACGACCGCTTCCACCGCCAAGCCCAGGGCCGTGCCCAGGGCCTCCCGGCGGGCGGCCGCGAGATCTTGCCCGAGGGGAGCCGTGGCATCGACCAGCACGTACGACGCGTGGGCCGCCAGGGCAGGGAGGGACAGGGCCAGGACCAGCAGGGCCGCGGCGAGGCACCGCCGCGAGCCAGCCTCAGAAGTTCTCGTAAATGGCCTCAAACTTCTTCAAGCTCTCGAAGGGGCGGATGTGGGAGATGCCGTGCTTGTACAGCAGGTGGTAGTTGCTCCCGCTCCGGATCACCACGCAGAAGTTGTCGAAGGCCTTGAGCGTTCCTTCGATCTCCTCGCCCGACAGGAGGCGCACGCTCACCTCCACCTTCTCCCGGCGCAGGTTGTTGAGGAATTGATCCTGGATGTTGATCTTGACCTTGGTCGCCATGACACCCCCTCCACTCAACAAAACGGCAAAGGAATCCACACGGGGCGGGGAGCGATCATACCGGCAGGGAAGGGCTTTGCAAGAAGTTTCTCACCGCCTCCCCGGCCCCGGCCGCGTCCTCCGGGGCGAGCCAGGTGAGGGGCCAGCGGCGAAACCAGGTCATTTGGCGCTTCGCGAACCGGCGAGTCTCCCGCTGGATCGCCTCCACCGTCTCGTCGAGGCTGGTCTCCCCGGCGAGATGGGCGAGGAGTTGCCGGTAGCCGAGGGCCTGCAAGCCCGGCGTCTCGGCCCCGTACCCGAGGGCCACAAGGCGCCGCACCTCCTCGACCCAGCCGGCTTCCATCATGCGGACCACCCGCCGATCGATGCGGTCGGCGAGCGCCCCTCGCTCGCCCCCGACCCCGAGCCACAGCGCCCGGTAGGGGCGATCGCGGAAGCCGTGCTCCCCCTGAACCTCCGAGAGCCCCCGGCCGGTGAGCAGCCACACCTCCAGGCCTCGAATGACCCGCGTCCGGTCGTTGGGGTGGAGCCGCCGGGCCAGGGGCGGGTCCGCCCCCTGGAGCTCGCGCCAGAGGGCCTCGGCTTCGCCCCGATCCCACCGGGCCTCCAAGCGCGCTCTCACCTCGGGGTCCCTCCCCGGCCCAGGGGCGAGGCCCTCGGTGAGGACCTTCAAGTACAGAGCGGTCCCCCCCACCACCAGGGGCACCCGGCCCCGGCCCGCCACGGCGGCGATGGCCCGGGCGGCGTCCTCCCGGAACCGGCCGACGTGGTAGGCCTCGGCCGGGTCGACGAGGTCGATGAGGTGATGGGGCACCCGACGCCGCTCCGCAGCCGTGGGCTTGGCCGTGCCGATGTCGAGGTAGCGGTACACCTGCATGGAGTCGGCGGACACGATCTCGCCCCCCACCGCCGCCGCCAGCTCCAGGGCCAGGGCCGACTTGCCCGCCGCAGTGGGGCCGGTAAGGATGACGATGGGAGGGAGGCGGTCAGCAGGGGCGACGCACGGGTCGCCCTTGCGGGGCACCCCCGTCACCCTTCTTTGACCCGGTACACGCCGCCGTGGGCCTCGGTGTCCCGGCGGTGCTCGGCCAACTCCAGGGCAAGGCCATCGACCTTCTTCTCCAGGCCATCGAAGCGCTGCTCCAAGCCATCGAAACGCTGCTCCAAGCCATCGAAGCGCTGCTCCAACCGATCGACCCTCTTCTCCAGCCGGTCGACCTTCAGATTAACGACATCGATTTTGAACTCGAGCCGCTGGGTCGCCTCCCGGGCCTCTTCCCGAGCGCCTTCGATCTGGCGCTGCAAGACCTGGTGCCCTTCCAGCACCAGGTCAAACTTGCTGTTGATGTCTTCGAGAATGATTTCCAGATGATCCTTGTCCATCGCCCACCTCTGCGCGTGGCCGGTGACCGGTGACCGGTGCCCCCAGTGGCACCGCTTCGCCATGATACCAGATCGCGAGCGGCCCCTCCCTACCTCCGATGGAACATCCCCTCCACCTCGGCCCGGGAGAGGCGAACCAGGAGGGGGCGGCCGTGGGGGCAGTGGGTGGGGTGGCGGAGGCCTTCCAGGCGAGCCAAGAGCTCCCGGGCCTCGGAGGGCAAGAGGGCCTTCTTCGCCTTCACGGCGCCCGCGCAGGCAAGGCGGCGTGCCGCCGCCTCCCGCCGCCGCTCGGGCTCACCCGGCCCCAGCTCCTGGTCCTCCAAGACGTCGCGGATGGCCGCCTCGACCGCCGCCGCCGGAAACCCCGCCGGGGTCTCGGCCACGGCGAGGGCCGTGGGGCCGAACTCCTCGACCCGGAACCCGAGGCCCGCCAAGAGCGCCCGCCGCTCGCCGTACGCCGCGAGCTCCGCGGCCGAACACTCCAGGGTCAAGGGAAAGAGCAGCGCCTGGGTCCTGGGTCCCGCCGTTCGATCCGCCAGCAACCCCTCGTACAAGACCCGCTCGTGGGCCGCGTGCTGATCCAACAGCACCAGGTCTCGGGAGTCCTCGTCCTCAAACAAGAGGTAGGTGGCGTCGAAGGCCCCCAGGTGCCGGAGCCCCCCGAAGCGTCGGAGGGGAGCCTCCCCCCGAGGGCCTTCCAGGGGCAGCGCGGCCCGGGGCGACGGCGCCGGGCTCCACCGGGGGACGGGGACCCGGGCCGCCTCGCGCCCGGCGTAGGAGGCGAGGGCATCGGCCACCCTGCCGATTTCCGGGCGCTGGGCCCGGGGCTCCTCGCCCCGCGTCGGCCCGGTCGACTCCCCCGAGACCCGGTTGGCCGGCCTCCGCCCCCAGGAAGCCGCCGCCAGGGCCTCGGCCGTACGGCCAAGCACCCACCGGAAAACCTGCCCCTCGTCCCGAAACCGCACCTCTCGCTTGGCCGGGTGGACGTTCACGTCCACCTCGTCGGGGGGCAGGTGCAGCCACAGGAGGGCGCACGGGAAGCGCCCGGGCTCCAAAAGGCCCCGGTACCCCTCCAACACGGCCCGGGCGAGGAGCCGGTCCTGCACCGAGCGGCCGTTCACGAAGAGCCGCAGGCCCCGGCGCTGGCCCCTCCCCTCGTGGGGGGCGGCAGCGGCGAGGGCGAAGGACCGCCCCTCTCCCTGCCACCGCGCCCACTGCAAGCCCCCGGGCGCCTCGGCCCCCACGACCTCGGCCACCCGGTCTTCCGGGGCCTGCCCGGGGGGGACCGCCAGCAGCACCCGGCCGTCGCTCCGGAGGTCAAACCCCACCGACGAGTGCACCAGCGCCAGGTGGGTCACCACCTCCACCGCGGCCCGCAGCTCCGTGGCATCGGTCTTGAGGAACTTGCGGCGAGCCGGCACGTTGTAGAAGAGGTCCCGTACCTCGACCGTAGTTCCCTTGGGCGCCCCGGCCGCCCGGACCCCGGCGACCTTCCCCCCCTCCACCGTCACTTCCACCCCCGCGGCTTCCCCCGCCGTTCGGGTGAGCAAGCGAAAGCGGCTCACCGAAGCGATGCTCGGCAGGGCTTCGCCCCGAAAACCGAGGGTCGAGATCGCGTCGAGATCCTCGGCCACGGCGATCTTGCTCGTCGCGTGCCGCTCCAGGGCGAGCACCGCGTCCTCCCGCCCCATGCCCGTACCGTCGTCCTCCACCGCCACCAGAGCCTTCCCCGCCTGCTCCAGGCGCACGTGGACCCGCCGGGCTCCGGCATCCACCGCGTTCTCCGCGAGCTCCTTCACCACGCTCGCCGGCCGCTCCACCACCTCCCCCGCCGCGATGCGGTTGGCCAACTCGGCCGACAATACCCTCACTCTGCGCCCTTGCATGGTCCGCCTCCTTGCCGAAGACTGTAGCATCCGCTCTTTCGCCGCCTCAAGCAGAAGGGCAACCGGCCGATCCGTTCCCCCGGGAGGCCCGAACCGTGCGCATTCTCGTGGTCGACGACAGCGCGACGGTCCGGCGACAGGTGGGTCAGATCCTCGCCGCCGCGGGCCACGAGTGCGACTTTGCGGGGAACGGCATCGAGGCGATTGAGCTCCTGCTCGACCACCTCCGCCAGGCCACGGCCGCCCCCGCCCGTCCCCGCCAGGGGGCTGAAACCGCCCCCGAAAAACAGTTCACCCCGGCAAAATTAGCGCCTTGACACCTTCTTTCAACCGCTGTTATTCTCCAACCCGCTTTCTTGGCGTAATGCCCCAATAGCCTGCAACCTCTCGGGGGCTGGAAGTGGTTCGAGGTCGAGTGAAGCGCAGACGGGGCCGCACACCCTGCAAAGGAGGTGGCACACGGAGAGACGAGACCGCGCTCGGCTACACCGATTCTTCAACAGGGTTGGGTCAAACCATCACAAGGAGGAATAGGATGAAGAAGACACTCGTAGTCACCCTCGCCACCGTCGCGGCCGCCGCCGTGGCCGTCCCGGCCTTCGCCAAGGACCACTCGATCAGCGGCTTTTATCGGGCCCGGGCCATGGCGTTCAACCACCCTGCCTCTGACACTAACGCCCTTCAGAAGGACCAGAAGCCGAGCACGCTGTTGGACCAGCGGTTCCGGGCGAGGTGGGACATGAAGCTCAACGAGTTCGTGAGCGTCACCTACTTTGGCGAGATCGACTTCTCCTTTGGCGACGCCGCGTACGGCACGGCCCGCAATGCTGGCGGCGGGCTCGGCGGCGACCAAGTGAACCTGGAGACCAAGAACCTGTTCGCCGACGTGAAGATCCCCAACACCCCGGTGTCCGCTCGGGTGGGCCTGCAGGGCTTCGCCGACAACTGGAGCTTCTCCCTGTTCGCTGCCGACATGGCGGGCGTGAGCCTGCGCGCTAAGCACCAGATGTTTGACTCCACCCTCGGCTGGTTCAAGTGGAACGAGGGGAACGTGACCAAGGAGGACGACCGGGACCTCTGGGCGGCCCAGGTGGCCTTCAAGCCCATGGGTGGCCTCAAGCTCGGTACCGACCTGTACTGGGTTGACGACAAGTCGGGCAGCCAAAAGGCTGCTCCGCCGACTTATGACGCCGACCGCTACTACCTGGGTCTGAACGCGGGCTACAAGGTGGCCACGGTCGACGTCTCGGGTTGGGCGGCTTACGCCTTCGGTACCGAGGATAAGTCCGCGACCACGGAGTACGACATCGGCGGCCTCGCGGCGAGCGTCAAGGGCGCCTTCTCCGTGGCGGGCGCCAAGGGAGCTGTGCGGCTGAGCTACTTCTCCAGCGACGACGACGCCACCGACAACGACATCGAATACTTCAAGGTACCCGTCCAGGGCGAGGCGTTCTCCTTCCCGGACACGAACCTACTGATCATGCTCTCCGACGCTCGGCTGTGCACGCGTGGTGCCCTGAACGGCGGCCTCGCCATGGACCGCGCGGCCTACGAGGGCTGGGGCCTGTTCGCACTCAACTTCACCGCCGACTACGTGCCCCCGATGGCCAAGGACGCGTACGTCAACTTCGGCCTCGGCTACTTCCAGGCGCTGGAAGACAGCATGACGGTCGCTGGCGGCACCAGCAAGAAGGAAGGAAAGACGCTCGGCACCGAAGTGGCCCTGCGGGCCGGCTACAAGTTCGGCGGCGTGGCCGACGTGAGCCTGAACGGCGCCTACGTCTCCCTCGGCGACTTCTTCGAGAAGAGCGCGGCGGGTAGCAAGGACCCGGACAACCTCTACCAGGTCTACGCGATGCTGAACATCGGCTTCTAAGCGAGAAGCCGGGTACCCAAGTACCCGAGAGGCCCCGGAGGCACCGCCCTCCGGGGCCTCTCCTTCTTCGGGCGAACTTCGGGACGCTGCGAAGCTTCCTAAGGTTCTTCTTCCTCGCGCCTCAACAACGCTGCGCTCCCGCGAGCCGCCCAGGGACCGCTGGGGGGAGCCTGGCCGGATTCAGCCCACCTGAATGATCTGGTTGAGGCGCTCGCAGACCTGTTCGAACCGAACCTTCGAGAGGGAGCCCAGGGGGTGTGGCCTAGCGTCGCGCAAGCGCCAGTCGAACGACTTGGGTTGATGGCAGAGCACATAGCTGGTTTGCCCAGGCTTGCGCCCCGAGGCCTTGCCCACCGCAACGGCAAAGGGGTTGTCAGAGGTATGCTCCGCCGTGGTCATGGGCAAGCCGATGATCAGCGACGTCTTCTCGTTGAACAAACCGCCGGGGGACAGGTGCAGGCTGGGCCCCGTGGGGTCCACGGTCCGCTGCGCGGCCCCGCCGAGGCGCACCCGGGTGGGCGACCGCGGTCACTGCTTTCGGTAGGGAACGACCAGCTCTCGCAAGCATGGGGAAATGAGCGGCGTTCCGTGTGCCGGAGCGCTGCATTGAGCCGGGTCTGCCAGCCCGAGCCTCCGGCTCGAAACGCTTCGATAATGTCAGCATCGAGCCGAAGTGCCGTGGCCACCTTGCGCGGCGCCTTCTGGGGGCCGCGTCGGCGTACCGTCGCTCCCCGCCAGAACGCCTCGACCGCCTGCGGGTCGTTCGGGTCGTAGGGCGAGCCGTGCAGGGGGAGCTTTTCTCCGACGCGCGGCGGCGAACCTGACCGCCTGGCTGGCCCACAGAGACGGCGCTTACTCCGCCCGCCGGTAGCCCCCCGCTTCCCGCAGGTGCAGCTCTTCGAAGGGGCAGCCGGCCGCCTCCAGTTCTTGGACCGCGCGGTCCCGGTCGGTGCTCATAAACTCCAGGGCCAGGCCGCAGTCCGAGGAGAGCTGGCGGGGCACCGGGACGAGGCGAACGTCGAGGGTGGCGGCCTTGAGCACCCGCTCGGCCCGCATCACCTTGTGCAAGCCGTGGAAGATGAAGAGCCCGTCCCGAGCAGATGGTGGTAGAGTAGGCACGTCGCGTCTCCTTGGTGCGCCCGGGGCAGCAAGCCCGGGACAGGCGCCGTTACCCTTTCGGGGTCCCCCATGGCCGACCCGAGCCGCCTTCCTCCCCTCCTCGGCGACCTGTTGCGCCGGGCCGAAGCCAGCTACCCCGACCAGGGACATCGGCTCTGGGACGTGTGGGAAGAAGCCCTGGGGCCCGCGGTCGCAGGCCGCAGCTACCCGCTGTCGCTACGTTCCGGGCGGCTCACCGTGGCGGTCGCGTCGGCGGCCTGGATGCAGGAGCTGAGCTTTCTCCGGGAGGAGATGCGGCGATCCCTCAATGCCGCGCTGAGCAGCGACGTGGTGCGCGAAGTCCGCCTGCGCCTCGCCACCCCGGAGCCGCCCCCACCGCCGCGCCGCCGGGCCGAACCGCCGCCGTGGCTCGCCGTCCCGTTGTCTGCCGAGGTTCGCGCCGAGCTCGAAGCCGAAGTCGCGGCAATCCCCGATCCCGAGCTCCGGGCAGCCGTATTGCGGGTTCGGACGCAAGCCGAGCGGGCCCGGGCGTTCAAGGAGGCCCGAGCAGAGCCGTAGCTTCCGGGGTATAGCGTTCGCCCGGGCCGTGTAGAAACAGCGGCGATCGCACCTCGAGGCCTTCCCGCGCCCCCTTGACCGCCCGCACCAGGGCCAGGCTGGCCGGGCGGCCAGCACACGGATGAAGGAAGCGCAGCACCCGCGGCTCCAGCCCGGCAACCATCGCCGCGGATAGGGCCACTCCCAGTCGCTCCGCCGGGTAGACGAGGCACAGGCTACCCCCTCGCGCCAACGCGCCGGCCGCCGCCGCCGCGAGGTCGGCCACGCTGGACGCCACCTCATGTCGTGCCAGGGCCACCGCCGACACCGAACTGACCTTGCCGGCACCCAGGGGCCGGTAGGGAGGGTTCCCTACGGCGAGCCCCACGCTCCCCGCCCTCACCGGCAGCGCCTTTAGATCGGCCCGAGCGAAGGATACCCGCTCTTCCGCTCGGTTCCACCGAGCCGAGCGCATCGCCCTCTCCACGGCTTCGCCCTGGAGCTCGATCCCGAGCACCCGGCCCGCACCGCCCAGGGCGCGAAGGCAGAGCGCAACGACGCCGCTCCCGCTCCCGAGGTCGACCGCGACTTCGGCAGGCCACTCCGCGGCAAACCTCGCCAGCAGCACCGCATCCAGGGAGAAGCGGTATCCCCTCGCCCCTTGGATGATCCCCACCGCACCCCCGAGGGCGGCGTCGGCGGTCTCTGCCTCCCGGAGGAGGGGGAGACCGTCAGGCAGCGCCGTCTCCTCTCGCCTCTCGCAAGGAGTGCCCCACGAGCCCGGTGACCAGCTTCGGGTAGAAGAAGGTGCTCTTCTGGGGCATCCGCTCCCCGGCCTCGGCGACGGCCTTGACCTGGGACACCAGGGTCGGGTTGAGCAGAAAGCCGAGCTGGACGCCCTCCTCCTCTGCTACCACCCGGAGGAGCTCTTCGCTGCCTTTTACGTATCGAAGGTTCCGCTGCTCCTCCTGGGCCTTCTCGTCGATCCCGAGTAGCCGCTCCAGTACCAGGGAGTGGAGTACCGTGACATCCAGTCGCCGCAGCACCGGCGCGGCCCGACCCTCGAGCAGCCGATCCATCACTCCCGGGTCGCGCAGGGTCAGACCGGCGAGGCGGGTGTTGCCCTTGGAGGCAACCCCGACGACGGTGTGCCCCTCTCGGCCGCCTTGCATCAACCTCTGCAGGGCAGAAAGGCCCCCGTCGACCTCCGTGACATCGAAGTACTCTTTGGCCCTCTCGAGAAATGCTTCCCGCTCCAGCCCCGGCACCCCGAACACCGCGCGGTGGGTCGGAAAGACCGTCAACCCGGGCTCGTGCATGTTGGTGAGGTACATGAGCGTGTAGTTCCAGGGCTCCTGACCCGTGTAGTGCGGATTCGCCTGCCGCATCAGATTGCGGTAGGTCAAGGCGGTCTCGTACCGGTGGTGGCCATCGGCGATAAAGAAGCTCCTTCCGATCATGCCCCTCGCCAGCGCCTCGACGACCGCCGGATCTGCGAGCCGCCACATCCGGGTCCTCTCCCCCTTTCCAATCTCCACTTCTGCCACGGGCGCAAGGCGGCTCGCCGCGCCCTCCAGCCCCTTCAAGAGACATCGATCCGGCTCGTCGTACAGGCTGAAGATCGGGCTCAGATTCCCTTCGCTGGATCTCATCAACTGCAGCCGGTCTGCCTTCGGTCCGGCGAGGGTCCTCTCATGGGGTCGGTACAGGCCGGACTCCGGATCCTCCAGCCGAACGGCAGCCATGAAGCCCTTTCGAACCCTGGGTTGGCCGTACTCGTCCCGGTAGCTCTCCTCGGTGTAGTAGAGGCTCGGCTCCTCGTCCCTCTTCAGGACCCCCTTCCGAAGCCACTCCACCAGAGTCGCCCGAGCTCGCGAATACCGGTTCTCCTCCGGTCCATCGCCGGGCTCTTCCCGCCCAAAGTCCACCCGGACGATGTTATACGGGCTCCTCCGGTACAACTCCTCCTGGAGTTCGGCCCCGATGACGTCGTAGGGCGGACTGATGAGCTTGTTGAGGTCGCCGACGACTTCGGCATCGTACCGGATGCCTCGAAACGGAAGAATCACCGCCATACCAAGAGCTCCTCTGTGTGGTTGGCCGACGACGGCCGGTTCTTTCGCGCGCCCGTTGCTACCACAGACCCGTTCCGCGCCGCAACTCCGTTGTGGCAAGGGCCCACCTGAAAAAAAGAAACGTGGCAGGTTGGGGCAACCTGCCACGGGAACGGCTGCGGGGTGGGGCGCCCCGTCGGCCGTCGAAGGGAACGATGCAGAACGGTTTCACCCGTTTGCATCTAACGTGCCACACCCAAAACCGCCCGCTCTTGCGCCCCTTCAACCCTGTTCCTGCGTCAAATGCCGCGCCCCTAGGCGCCAAACCCCACAGGTAGCCCCCCAGACGACAAAACGCCCCCGGGAGGGCTGGCCTCGCCGGGGGCGTTTCTTT
>JBBIIA010000019.1:0-41596 GCA_037446775.1 Deltaproteobacteria bacterium | reverse complement strand
GACAGCTTCAGCGCCCAAACACCCTCTTCAACAGCTCCGTGGTCCGGGCTACGGGGTTCGTTCGGATCTCCTTCTCTTCCTCCGCCAGCAGGGTGAACACCCCGTCCAGGGCCTTGGTGGTGGCGTAGTGGTCGAGGTCGAAGGCGCTGCCCGCCACCAGCGACGCGACCTCGGGCCGGCCGACGAGCTCCCGGTAGCTCCGGGTGACCCCCACCTGCTCGGTGGCGCCTTTGACCACCGGCCGGAAGCGCTCGTACAGCTTCTCGCCGGTGGCCTTGCGCAGGTACTCGGTGGCCGCCGTGTCCCCCCCCTTCCAGATCCCCATCACGTCCTCGAAGGAGAGGTTGGTCACCGCGTCGGAGAAGATCGGCAGGGCCTCTCCCGCCGCCTTCTCCGCCGCCCGGTTGAGGGTCTCCTCGAAGGCGTCGAAGTAGGACCCGAGGCCGAGGAGCCGCAGGGCTCCCGCCGCGCTCTCGAGCTTGCCGGGCAGGGGGATGCGGATCTTCGGGTTGTCCAGGAACCCGCCGACCGCCGAGCTCCGGGAGACCGCCTGGGTCGCCCCCTTGGCGAGCGCCTCCCGCAGGCCCCGGGCGACCTCCTCCGCGCCGAGCCCCGAGGCGTCGCCGCCGGTCGCCGCCCCGCCCCCCACCGCCTGCACCGCCCCCTGCACCTTGTCCCACAGCCCCGCCCCCGCGGGGGTCGCCCCCGCAATCAGCAACGCCGCCAACCCCCAGACCCACCCGTGTCCCACGATGCCCATGATTCCTCCTTTCCATTCCGAGTCGGGTACCCGGCCACCATTCCACGCCGGCCCCCGGCGCGCAAGGGCGGCTCGGGCAACCCAGGTGTTGACGAGGGCCGCCGCGGCCGCTACAACGGCACGAGCCCCCCCAGCCGGGAGAACCCATGGCGATCCGACCCATCGACCCCCAAGTACCCCAGCCCCCCAGCCCCCGCCCCCGCCCGGCGGGGGACGGGGCACCCTTCGCCGACGTCCTCGCCCGGGCCCTGGCGACCACCGGGCCCGACCCCCGTACCCTCCGCGCCGCGGCCGAGCTCCTGCGGCTCGAGGCGGTGCGCGCCGCGGGCTCCCTCGCCCCGGGCCTCGCCGGGGGCTCGGCCGCCCTCTTGGGGGCGCTGTCCGGGGCCCGGGCGCCCTCGCCCCCCGCTGCTCCCGCGCCGGCGCCCCAGGAGTACCTCCGCGCCCTCGCCACCCGGGCCGCCGAGCGCCACGGGCTGGCGCCCGCCCTGGTGCTCTCGGTGATCGAGGCCGAGAGCGGCTTCGATCCCCGGGCGGTCTCCCGGGCCGGCGCCCAGGGGCTGATGCAGCTGATGCCCGCCACCGCCGCCGACCTCGGGGTCACGGACCCCTTCGACCCCGCCCAAAACATCGAAGGGGGCACCCGCTACCTCCGCTGGCTCCTGGACCGCTACGACGGCGACCTCGACCGCACCCTGGCCGCCTACAACTGGGGCCTCGGCAACCTCGAGCGTAGCCCGCGGGCCCTCCCCGCCGAGACCCGCCAGTACGTCGCCCGGGTCAAGGGGGCGGTGGCCAAGGCCGGCTGACGGCGATTGACCCGCGGGGGGGCCGCCGCTATCATGCCGCGCCATGAGAAAAATGAGCCTCGTCGTCCCCCTTGCCGTCCTCGCCCTCGCCGCCGCCGGCGCCGGGGGGTTCCTCTACTGGCGCCAGACGATCCCCGGGGTCCGGGCCCAGCTCTCGCCCGCACCCACCGTGATCGGGGCCGCCACCCCCCTCGGGGTCGACCTCGAAGCCGCCGCCGGCAGCGTGACCCGAGCCGAGGTGCGCCTGGTCCAGGGGGCCACCGGGGCGGTGGTGAGCCAGCACGCTTTCCCCGCCGACGGGCAGGGGCGGCGAAACCTCGCCCTCACCCTCGAGGCCGCCAAGCTCGGCCTCAAGGACGGCCCCGCCACCCTGGAGGTGTACGCCCAGGACGACCAGTGGCGGCCCCGGGGTGCCGGCGCCGGGCCGGTGCTCGCGGTGCCGGTGACGGTCGACCTCACCCCTCCCCTCCTGGAGGTGCTCTCGGCCACCCGCTACCTCGACCAGGGGGGGGCCGGGGTGGCGGTCCTGCGCGCCCAGGGCGCGGCGCGGGTGGGGATGGTCGCCGGCGGGGTGACCCAACCGGCCTTCCCGGCGGGCCCCGAGGGGGTCCACGTCGCCCTCTTCGCCCTGCCCTGGAACAGCGAACCGCCCCTAGCGGCCGTCGCCTTTGCCGAGGACGAGGCGGGCAACCGGGTCACCCGGGGCCTGCCCGCCGAGATCCGCCCCAAGGCGTTCCCCTCGGACGTGATCGAGATCCCCGAGCGCCTCCTGACGGAAAAGGTCCCCGAGCTCCTGCCGGGGATGGCCGGGAAGAGCGGCGAGGAGCTCCTCGCCGGCTTTCTGGTGATCAACGGGGACCAGCGGCGCGAGGCCGAGGCCCAGAAGCGCCGCATCGGGGCCGAGACCGCGGCGACGCCCCTGTGGGCCGGGGCATTTTCCCAGATGCCCAACACCAAGGTCTTCGCCAACTTCGCCGAGACCCGCACCTACCAGTACCGGGGGCAGGTGGTCGACACCCAGGTGCACCTCGGCTACGACCTCGCCTCCACCAAGCACGCGCCGATCCCCGCGGCCCAAGCGGGCCGGGTGGTCTTCGCCGGCCCCCTGACGATTTACGGCAACGCGGTGGTGGTCGATCACGGCTGGGGCTTGCAGACCCTGTACTCCCACCTGTCGAGCCTTGGGGTCCAGCCCGGCGACGGGGTGACCAAGGGCCAGGAGCTCGGCCGCTCGGGCATGACTGGCCTGGCCCTGGGGGATCACCTCCACTTCGAGGTGATGATACACGGCGTCTCGGTGACGCCGGTGGAGTGGTGGGACGGCAAGTGGATCCGCGACCGGGTGTACCTGCCCCTCACCGACGCGAGCCTCGCCCTCTTCCCCGACCAGAAGGCGTCCGAACCGGCCCCGGCCGCCGCCCCGGCCAAGGCTCGTCGCAAACGATAGTTGAATCTCCCCTAATGCGGCGAGGAGCCCGAGCCGAAAGGGAGGAGACGAGCGTCCTTCGGCCCCGAGGAGCCCCCGTGCCTACCCATCGCCGACCGATCCTTCTCCTGGCCCTCCTCGCGGGGCTGCTCCCGGCCGGGAGCTGCCGCCGACCGCCCCAGCCCCCGCCCGAGTTTCGCCTCGGCCTCATCCTCAACGAGGGGGACCCCTACCGGGCCATCCTGGGGTCGGCGGAGCTCGCGGTGGCCCAAGCCAACGAAGCCGGGGGGGTAGCGGCAGGCGACCGCCAGCTGCGGGTGGTCCTCACCGTGGAGGGCGACGGCGGCACCGCCGAAGGGGCGGCGGCCGCGGCCCGCCGCTTGATTAACGTCGCCGGGGTGGCGGCCATCGTCGGGCCCAACTGGAGCAGCCGGGCGATTCCGGCAGCGGCGGTCGCCGAGGAGGCGGGGATTCCCCTGGTGAGCCCCGGCTCCACCCACCCGGACCTGACCGCGGGTCGGCGCTACGCCTTCCGGGTGGGCTTCGTGGACCAGGACCAGGGAGCGGCGATGGCTCGGGCCACCCGGGAGGAGCTCGGGTTGGGGCGGGCGGCGGTGCTCTACGACCTCACCGACCCCTACAGCCGCTCCCTGGCCGAGGCCTTCCGGACGACCTTCGTGGCCCTGGGGGGGGCGGTGGTGGCCGACGAGGCCTACACCAGCGACGCCACCGACTACGGCCCCCAGCTCCGGCGCATCCGCGACGCCCGGGCGGACGCCCTGTTCCTGCCGTCCTACCCGGTCCCCGTGATCGCCCAGGCCCGGCAAGCCCGGGCCCTCGGGATCGACGCCACCCTGCTCGGGGGGGACGGGTGGGACGAGGAGATGATGGGGGATACCCCGGAGCTGGAGGGGGGGCTCTTCGCCGACCACTGGCACCCCGACGCGGGCGGTGAACCCTCCCGGGCGTACGCCGAGGCGTACGAGCGGGCGCGGGGCACGAAGGCCCGCTCCTCCATGGGGCCTTTGACCCACGACGCCTTCGGCCTCCTCTTTGCCGCCGCCCGGCGGGAGGGCTCGGCCGAGCCCGAGGCCCTGCGCCGGGGGCTGGCGACCGGCGCCCCCTACCCGGGGGCCACCGGGATGGTGAGCTACGAGGGCGGCCCGGACCCCAAGAAGGCGGTGGCCGTGGTGCGCCTGCGCGGGGGGCGCGGCGAGTTCGTCCGCTGGGCGGCCCCGTGACCCGGAGCGGCCGGAGCCTCGTCACCCGACTCACGGGCGCCTTCGGCGCCCTGGCCGTGGCGGTAGCGGCGGCCAGCGGCACCCTCGCCTGGTGGCTCGACCGGGATCTGGTGCTCCAGTCGGTCGAAGAGCGCCTGGCCGTCGCCGCCGAGCTCCAGGAGCAGGCGCTGCTGCGCTGGATCGGCGCCACCCACCTGGAGCTGCGGGCCCTGGCCGGGACGCCCGACGTCTGGCCCCACCTCGATGAGCTCCTCGCCGCCCCCGAAGACTCCCTCTCCGGGCGCCAGGCCCGGGCCGCCCTAGCCGCCCAGCTCGCCACCGTCCAGAGCCGCCAGGGTGTCGCCGAAGCCCTGCTGCTCTCGATCCCCGGGGGCCAGGTGCTCGCCTCGAGCCGCCGGGAGTCCGAGGGAACCTACCGTACGCGCCACGGCTACTTCCTCCAGGGGCGGGGGGCGCCGACGTTCGAAGGGGTGTACGAATCCCCGGAGACCGGGCGCCCGGCGGCCACGGCAGCGGCTCCGGTGGTCGACCGGACCGGCCGACCGGTGGCCGTGCTCGCCCTGCATCTCGACCTCGGGGTGCTCGAGCAGCTCCTGGGACCCGGCGCCCTGGCTTCGGCGGAGACCTTTCTCGTCGACCGCAACCACACCCCGTTTGCCGCCGACCGCTACCGGACCGCGGAGTTTCCCCGGGGCCTCCACAGCCCCGCGGTGGCGGCGGCGGTGGCAGGGGGGCGGGGGACCGCCCGGTACGTCAACCACCGGGGCGCGGCAGTGGTGGGAACCTACCGGTGGCTCCCCGAGCCCGGTCTCGCCCTGATCACCGAGATCCCCGCCGCGGAGGCCCTGGCCCCGGTGGTACGCCTCAGCTGGGCGGTGGTGCTGGTGGGGCTGGCCCTGGGCCTGGCCGGAACCGCGGCGGGACGGGTGCTCGCCCGGCGCATCGCCAACCCCATCCTCGAGGTGGCGGCGGCCGCCGAGCGGGTAGCCGCCGGGGACCGGGGGGTCCAAGCCCGGGTGCGTTCCTCGGACGAAGTCGGCTCCCTGACCACCTCCTTCAACCGGATGGCCCGGGAGGTTCAAGGGCTCACCGCGGCCCTGGAGGAGAAGGTGGCCGACCTGGAGGCCTCCCAGGCGGCGCTGCGCGCCAGCGAAGAGCGCTACCGGGTGGTCCTGGAGGGCACCCGGGACGCCGTCTACCTGCTGCGGCTGGGACCGACCCCAGCGGAGAACCGGCTGGAGTTCGCCAACGCCGCGGTGGCCGAGGCGTTGGGGGTGGGCCTCGACGAGGTCTACCGGGACCCGGGCCTGGGGCCGCGGGCGGTCCACCCTGACGATGCGCCGACCGCGGCCGCCGCCACGCGCCACCTGGTGACCCGGGGCGAGGACACGGTGTGCCGCTACCGCTTGCGCAACCAGGGCACGGGGGCGTGGCGCTGGTTCGAGGACCGGGCATCAGCGGTCCGCGACGCCACCGGCCGAGTGGTGGGGATTCACGCCGTCGCCCGGGACGTGACCGATCAGGTGCAGGCGGAGGAGACCCGGGAGCAGAGCGCTCGCCAGGAGCGGCTGGCGGCGGTGGGGCAGCTCGCCGCCGGGGTCGCCCACGACTTCAACAACATCCTGATGGCCCTGATGGGCAACGCCGAGCTCCTGGAGGAGGAGCCAGGCCTCAGCCCCGAGGGCCGGGCCCGGGCGGGGGTCATCCTGGCCCAGGGGGGCCGCGCGGCGGCGCTCGTGCGCCAGATCCTGGACTTCGGCCGTGCCTCCCTGTCCCGACCCGAGGCGGTGGAGCTCGGGGCCTTCGCCGCCGCCACCGCGGAGCTGTTGCGGCGGACCATCCCCGAGTCCATCGACCTCCGGGTGCGGACCGGGGGCGAACCCACCTGGGTGCAGGTCGACCCCGGACAGCTCCAGCAGATCGCCTTGAACCTGGCCCTCAACAGCCGCGACGCCATGCCCGAGGGGGGAGCGCTCACCCTGGCGACCGGCGAGCTCACCGTGGCCGAGGGCGAGCCCCCGCCCGTCCCCGACCTGGAGCCCGGGCGCTGGGCGTGGCTGCGGGTGACCGACACCGGCTCGGGCATCCCCCCGGAGCACCGCCCGCGGATCTTCGAGCCCTTCTTCACCACCAAGGGGCCGGGTCGGGGCTCGGGGCTCGGCCTCGCCCAGGTGTACGGGCTGGTGCGCAAGCACGGCGGCCGGATCGGGCTGGAGACCCCCCCGGGGGGCGGGACCTCCTTCCAGATCTACCTGCCGGCGGCGGAGGCCCCCGTGGCCCCGCGGCCGACCCCGGCCACCGTCCGCCCGCCCCAGGGCGCCGGGCAGACCGTCCTGTTGGTGGAAGACGACGAGGGCGTCCGGGCCGTGGTGCGCGACCTGGTGGAGTCCCTGGGGTACCGGGTGCGGGAGGCCGCGGACGGGCGCGCAGCCCTGGCCCGGTGTGCCGAGGGGGGCGAGGCGGTAGCCGTGGTGCTCACCGACTGGGTGATGCCGGGGCTCGGCGGGGAGCCCTTTCTGCGCGAGCTCGCCGCCCACCACCCCGGCCTGCCGGTGGTGGTGATGAGCGGCTACCCCAAGGGTGAAGTGCCCGGGGGCCTCGCCCGCCAGGTAGCGGCTCGCCTCGAAAAGCCCGTGCGCCTCGCCGCCCTGGCCCAGGCCTTGCGGGGGGCGTTGGGGGGGGATTGGTGATTGGTGATCGGTGATCGGTGATAGGTGATTGGTGATTGGTGATCGGTGATTGGTGATTGCTTCCTCGCCCTTATTGCCTATTGGCTCTTGCCTGAACATGACTCTTGCCCGGGCTTTCCTGTTCTTCTTTCTTGCTGACGGGGTCTGGGCCCTGGCCAACGGCTTGCTGGGGCGGGTGGCGGGGGTTGCGGTTTTGCCGGGGTTCGGGGCGCTCCTGGGGTTGGGCTCCGGCCTCTTAGCCCTGACCACCTATGTGGCCCTGGGCTTCTCCCCCCGGCTCCCCAAGCGGGTCCTGGTGCCCCCTTGCCTCTTTCTCCTGTGGTCCGCCGCCGGGGGGATGCCCCTGCCCCTGACCCTGGGCCTCGCCGACGCGGCGCTGCTCGTGAGTGCCCTCCAGGTGGTGGTGGGGTCGGCGGCCCTGGGGCTCTTCCGGCAGCTCGCGGCGAGGGGCGAGGGACCCGGGGGCGACGGGCGCCGCTGGCGGCACGCCTTGGGCTTCTTCGGCGCCAACCTGATCCTGCTGCCCCCGGCGGCCGCCGTGTACCTGGGGTGGTGCCTCGCCCTGGCTACCGCCCACTTCACCGGGGGCTTCGTCTCCCTCGGCTGGGGGGGAATCTCGGCCCAGGAGCGGGTGTACGAGCGGGGGGACCGCCGGGTGCACCTGGTGGCCATGATCCACGTGGCGGACGGTTCGTTCTATCGAAGCGTCCTGGCAGGGGTGCCCCCGCAAGACGCCGTGGTGCTCCTGGAGGGGGTGACCGATCGGGAGGGCCTCCTGCCGTCCTTCTCCTACGGGCGCCTCGCGGCGGCCCTCGGGCTGGAGGCCCAGGAGGAGAGCCTGGCGGCGCCCCCGGCCCTGACCACCGAGCCCGCAGACGTGGACGTGGGGACCTTCTCTCCGGCCACCGTGGCGGTCCTGGTCGCCGCCGGCCGGGTGCTGGCGAGCGACAGCCCCGAGGCCTTTGTGGCCGCCTACGGCGCCCTGGCCGCGGCGGGGAGCCGACCGGGGGCGCTGGACGCGCTCCGCGCCGACCTCATCGACCGCCGGGACGAGCACCTCCTGGCGCGCCTGGAGGAAGCCCTCGGGGCCTACCGCCGCGCCGTCGTCCCCTGGGGCGCCGCCCACCTGCCGGGCATCGAAGCCGGCCTTCTCGCCCGGGGCTTTCGCCTAGCGGACACCCGGGAACGCACGGCGATCGGGTTTGCGAGAACTCCCTCGCCGTGAGGGCAAGGGATCTTCCACCGCGGGTCCGCCTGCTACTTCTTCCCCACGTCCCCCACGAGCTTTTGGACCGCGACCAGGTTGTCGTCGTCCTTGATCGCCACCGGATAGGCCCGGGGGAGCTGGTCCGGCAGGGTGAGGCCGGCGTGGGCGAACTCGCTGGTGATCACCCCGGTGGGGCAGACGGCGAGGCACGGCATGTCGCCGCCGCCGCAGGTGGGGCAGTGCTTCACCGCCAGCTCGGGGTACAAGACCACCTGGCGCTCGGTGCCCCGGCTGACGAAGCCCAGAACGTTCTTGCTCTCCACCTCGGTGCAGTGGCGCACGCACAAGCCGCACAGCACGCAGTAGGTGGTGTGCTTGTCGAAGCGGTTCACGTCCACCTGGTAGCGCTCGATGAGCGCCTGGGGGATGCGGTCCCACCGGGCGGCCAAAAGCTCCAGGACGATCTTGCGGTGCTTGGAGACCTTGGCGTTCTCGGTCTCCACCTCGATCCCCGCCTCCACCGGGTACAGGCACGAGATCACCATCTTGGACCACTTGCCCTGCTTCACCTCCACCAGGCACAGCCGGCAGGAGCCGTAGCCGGGCAGACCCTCGACGAAGCACAGGGTGGGAATCTCGATCCCCGCGGCCCGGGCCGCCTCGAGCACGGTCATGCCCTCCCGGGCCTCGACCGCGCGGCCATCGATGGTGAGCGTGAGCAAGGCGCCAAGGGCCTCGGAGTTCTGTTGCGCTACCGACATGGGGCGACCTCTCTTACGGGTTCACGGGGGGTTTTTGACAGGATACCAGGATAAGATCTGATGTTTTGGGTCGGGTGCCCCGGCCAGCTACTACCGACGAGAACGGGGGGGTTTTGACAGGATAGCGCTCAGCAGCGGCGGCGAGCAGCTTCGTGCGCTGCACGCTGTTGGGCCGGGTCATTGCAGTACCTCCAGCAGCTCCGCAATCGCGGACACGTCACCCTCGTCGATGTCCGCCAGCACGATCGGTTCGAAGTCGGGGTTCTCCGGCAGCAGCCGAATGACCTTATGGCGCCAGCCGTCGCCATCGTCGCCGACCGGCTCCTTCTCGCTCTCGTAGCGCTTGACGGTGTAGGCGCCGCCGCCCTCGGGGTCCACGATGGCCTGGTGCTGGAGGAGCACGATGCGGCCCTGGCGCGATCCCGCGACCGGCGAACGAAAGAGGCACCAAGCGCCGTCGGGGATCCGGGGCTCCATCGAGCGCCCCACAACCTGCGCCACGAACATCCCCTCCGAGAGCGGGCGCGAGGTTCGCGGCACGACCCAACCGTCGGGTTCGACTCGCTGGCCCTCGCCAAACGCACCTGCGGCGGCCTTGAGCGTGTAGAGCGGCACGCAGGCGCGGAACCTGTCCCCGGGTTTCGGCTCGACGCGCTGGAAGGGCTCGGCTACCGGACGCCCGTCCCGCGCCTGTTCCTGGCGCACCTGCTCGTAGACCTTCTTGAGCAGGTGCTTGCCGACGACCTCCTGGAACTCCTGGTCGTTCATGAAGCGAGCGGTGATGTCCTCGTTCTGCTCCATGCGGTCGATGAAGAGGCCCTCCAGTGCCTTCAGGAACACGTAGCCGAAGTTCTCCATCGTGTTCGCGAGGGCCGCCTGGCGGATCTCGGGATCGGCGAGGGCGTCCTCGCGGATCGACTCGAGGAAGAGCTGGTCGCCCGGCCTGAAGTCGGTCCCGAAGCGCTCATTCAGGAGGTCGATGAGCTGGGAGAGCTCGATCAGCGAGCCCTGGGCGGCGCGGCTCCCGACCGCCACGGGACCGGCGACCTCGCCGCGCTTGCCCGCTTCGAGGGCGATCGAGCCCTCACCGATCTTCTGCAGCCGGTAGTACTTGAGCGCGACCTCGTCATCGAAGTCGTAGACCGGGCCGCGGTCGCCCTTGGGGAGCTTCGTGAGCAGGAATCGGATGTAGGAGTAGAGCTTCTCGAGGTCGGAGTCCTGGAACGGGATGACCTGCGAGAGGAAGGCGTAGAGGTTCCGGTAGGCCACGAGCGTCTTGTGGAACTCCTCGCGCTCCTCCTCGGCGAGCGGCGTGTAGCGATGCACCGCGGGATCGATGCACGCGTTCATGCGCGCGTGGTCCGCGGGCGTCTGGTTCTGCCGGGGCTTGTAGAAGACCTTGCAGAACTCCTCGACCTCTCTGGTGTGATAGACCTGACGGCCGTTGAGCTTGGCCTGGATCTCGTAGAGCTGGCTCGGCTCCGCGCGTTCGCCGACGAGAGTCTGCTCGTAGTAGGGCTGAAAGGCGGCGAGGATCTCCTCGGGCTCGTTCACGAAGTCGAGGACGAAGGTATCCTCCTTGCCCTGGCAGGTCCGGTTGAGGCGCGAGAGCGTCTGCACGGCCTGGATGCCCGCGAGCCGCTTGTCCACGTACATGGTGTGCAGGAGCGGCTGGTCGAAGCCGGTCTGGTACTTCTCCGCCACGAGAAGCACCTGGTACTCCTCGGAGCCGAAGCGCTCCGGGAGCTCCTTCTCGCGGATGCCCTGGTTCATGCCGACCTCGGTGTACTCGACGCCCGGCGCGTCGGGGTCGATCACCGTGCCGGAGAAGGCGACCAGCGTCTTGATCCCCTGATAGCCCTTCTCGGAGATGTACTTGTCGAAGGCCTGCTTGTAGCGGACGGCGTGGAGCCGGCTGGACGTGACCACCATCGCCTTCGCCTTGCCGCCGATCTTGTGCATCGTGAAGTGGCGGAAATGCTCGATCATCACCTCCGTCTTCTGCGCGACGTTGTGCGGGTGCAAGCTCATGAAGCGCGCGAGGGCACGCGCCGCCTTGCGCTTGTCGACCTCGGGGTCGTCCTCGATCGACTTGATCAGCCGGTAGTAGGTCTTGTAGGTCGTGTAGCTGGCCAGTACGTCAAGGATGAAGCCCTCCTCGATCGCCTGGCGCATGCTGTAAAGGTGGAACGGCCGCGGCTTGCCGTCCGCTCCCGGCTCGCCGAACACCTCGAGGGTCTTGTACTTCGGCGTCGCGGTGAAGGCGAAGAAGCTGATGTTCGGCTGCCGCCCGCGCTTGGCCATCGTGCGGAGGATCTCCTCCTCGTGATCGGAGAGCCCCTGCTCCTCGGCCTGCTGGCGCGCCTCTTCGCGGATCGCGGCGCCGCCGAGCACGCCCTTGAGCTCGGTCGCGGTCTCGCCGCCTTGCGAGCTGTGGGCCTCGTCGATCACCACCGCGTACTTCCGCCGCGGCAGGTCACCGATCTTCTCGGTGACGAACGGGAACTTCTGAAGCGTCGTGACCACGATCGGGACGCCGGCGCCGAGAGCCTGCGCGAGCTGCGCCGAGTCGCGGTCGATCTTCTGCACCACCCCTTGCCGGTGCTCAAACTGGTAGATCGTGTTCTGGAGCTGCTGGTCGAGCACCACGCGGTCCGTGACAACGACCACGGAATCGAAGACCTTCTCCTCCCGCGCGTCGTGCAGCGTCGACAGGCGATGCACCAGCCAGGCGATGGAGTTGGACTTGCCGCTGCCGGCCGAGTGCTGGACCAGGTAGTTGGTGCCGGCGCCGCGATCCCCCGCGTCGCGGACGAGCGCCCGCACGCAGTCGAGCTGGTGGTAGCGCGGGAAGATCATCGTCTCCCGCTTGACCTTCATGGTGCCGAGGCGCTTCTCCTCGACTTGCAGGTGAATGAACCGGGCGAGGATGTCGAGGAGGCTCCGCCGCTCCAGGACCTCTTCCCATAGGTAGGCGGTCTTCCAGCCGCCGGGGTTTTCCGGGTTGCCGGCGCCGCCATCGCGGCCCCGGTTGAAGGGCAGGAAGTGCGTGTTGCGGCCGGCGAGCCGCGTCGTCATGTAGACCTCGTCCGGGTCCACCGCGAAATGGACGAGGGCGCGCTTCTTGAACTGGAACAGCAGGTCGGCCGGGTCCCGGTCGTGCTTGTACTGGTGCAGGGCGTCGCGCCAGGTCTGCCCCGTCATTGGGTTCTTCAGCTCGGCCGTGACGACGGGGATGCCGTTGAGGGAGAGGAGCACGTCGAGCGTGTTCGTGTGGCGGGGCGAGTAGCGCACCTGGCGCGTGATGGCCAAGCGGTTGGCCGCGTAGCGCCGCTCGGCCTCCGGGTTCATGCCGCTGGCCGGCGCAAAGAAGGCCGCACGGAAGAGCTTGCCGAAGCACTTGACGCCGTGGCGCAGGACCGACAGGCACCCCTCGTGCTCGGAATTGAGCGCGCGGCAGAGGTCGTCGATCAGCGTCTGCGCGGCCTTGCCCTTCTGCAGGTTCTCGAGGAACGCCCACTCGTCCGGCTGGGTCTCCTGGACGAAGGCGAGGAACGCCGCCTGGTCGATGCACCGCTCGGCGTCGAAGGCGTCGCGGTCCCCCGCCGTGTACCCGCCCGAGACCGTGAGGTAGGCCTCGATCCCGGCCTGGAAGGCGGCTTCGGTGTGGCCGCCAGGCATCAGCGCACCCCTCCGAACTCGAGCCGCACGGCCGGGCAGATGTCGAACGCGTAGTACCGGTTCTTCGCCGTGATGAAGACGTCCGCGTCCAGGATGTACCGACGCTCGGCCGCCATCAGAACCCGAACCCCAGGCGCTCCGGCGAGATCCTCGAACGGACGCTCGGCACGCTTGGCGTCATTCCAGACGGCCTTCAGCTCACGTTCCGGGACGAGAAACTCGGCCGCCGCCTTGTCGCAGAAGGTCTCGAGTTGCTTGAAGGTAGGCCTCGCATCGCCGCGCTCCCAGGTCGGCAGCCCGGCGAGCCCCGGACGGTCGGCGAGCGCCTCGACGTCCGATGCGGCCCGGTCGACCGCCCAGCGCAGCAGCTCCGGCTTCACGGCAACGCGGGGCATCAGGCGACCTCCTGGCGCACGTCGATCTTGCCGGTCACCGCGGCCGAGATGAGCGCGGTGCGGTACTCGCGGAGGCGGTCGACGCTGGACAGGATCTTCTCAGCGGTTGCGTCGATTCTGGAGAGTTCGCCATCGAGATAGTTCGTAATTGTCCCCTGCTCGTCGGTTGGAGGGAACGGGATCTCAATGTCCTTGACCGCGGGAATGGTCACTGTTGGAACGAGGCCGGGACTGCATAGACTAGATAGATCGATGAGCGTGAGGACGTAGTAGGCGAAGCGGCTACTGATAGCGCTAGGAATGAATCCGTACACGTTGTCGTCTACGATCGCCGGGCAAGAGAGCATCCTTCGCTTGTTCGTGAGGAGTGCGGCACCTACCCTTGGGAATACGACGGTACCCTCCGGGAAGAGCGTTGCACACTCTCCTCGAGCGACATCCGCGTCAACGTAGTTGTCCGCCTCATGCATGACCACTTCGTTCCCGGGCCGGTTCATATCATTCACCTTGTACCAGGGGATATCGCCGGCTGGCCTGCCTTGAATTGCATGCGGAAACGAGCATCCCTGGTCGACCTTCCCCAGGCGACGAAGGCGAAGGATGCTCCAATGCGCCGGCACCGCCCCCAGCCAGTCGATGCCCGAGTCCTTCATCGGGGCGGTCGGGTCAAGGCCCTTGGTGACGGCGTGGCTGATGAGGGCGGCGCGCTTCTCGTGGAGCAGATCGATCTGGCGGCGCTTCTTCTCGATCAGCGCGTCGATCCGCGCCGTCTCGCGGTCCAGGAACCGGGCGATGGCGCGCTGTTCGTCAAGGGGCGGCACCGGACAGGGGATGTTCCCGAGATCAGGCGCGTTCACCGCGGGATAACTGACACCGACGGAACGTGCGACGACCTCGTCGACGAAGTGGACCGACCGCGCCCAGTACGCGAGGAACTTCGATGCGACTGCGCCGTTGGCGCTGAGCACGGCGAAGCCCGTGGAGCAGACCAGGGGCTCCTCGACCTTGTCGATGTGGGCGATCGCGCGCAGGTAGGTGCGGACAGTCGAGACGAGGACGTCACCGTCCGCCACTACCCTGCGTGCGCGCGAGGGTGCATTTCCAAACCGCATCGGGTCCGAGGCAACCCAGTTGCCGTCCGAATCGACGTTGCTGATGTCCACATAGCGAAACTCGGTGTCGGGGTCTGTCGTCTCGGGCAGGGAGCGGGCGTTGATCGAGCAGACGTACTTGACTGGCTTGAACCCAGACGTCTTCGGGAAAACGTGTCGCCAGGGCACGCTTCGATCACCAGGGGCGACGGAATGGTCGGTCATTCCGTCACCTCCGCCAGCATGTCGGCGATCTCCTGCTCGATCTGCTTCAGCTCGCCCTCGATGCCCGCCGGTGGACGGGGATTCCTATATTTGGAATACATCTTCCCGCTCATTCGCCGCCTCTCAGCGTCCGCTTCGACTTGCCCGTCTTCCTTCTCTTGCGCCTTAGCTTCGAGGATCTTTACGAGGATCTTTCGCGCTCCGTCTCCAGCACCCTGGCCGAAGTCCGCAGATCTTCCACATACCCCGCCTCGGCTTCGAACTCGGCCGCCAGCCGCCGCCTGTCGGCAAATGCGTCGTACTGCTCCTCCGCCCAGGAGAGCGCATCTTCATGGCCCACCGAACCGGCGTGTGTCAGTACCGGCAGCTCGGTGTCCCGAAGAAACTTGTCGAGAAACGTCTCCCAGTCCTGCATGCGGATATCCTGCCGCCGTTGAGCGCGGAACTCGGCCTGATCCAGGAACATCACCGTGATCCGGTTGAGCGTGTCGATCTCCTTTGCGTCGAGGTAATTCTTGGCCGTACCCACGTCGCGCTTCAGCACCCGGCCGCCCTTCCACGTCGTCAAACCCATGTTGGCCTTGGCCGCGTCGGCACGATTGCGGACAATTTCGGCGGCCGTCATGCCGCTGGCGGCGTAGTGCATCTTGTTCTGCATGGTGGCGAAGAAGACCTGCGTCTCCTCTTTGCCCTCGCGGTAGTCGCCGGCGAGCGAGAAGATCTCGCGGATGCGCTGGTAGACGCGGGCTTCGCTGGCGCGGATCTCGCGAATGCGCGCAAGCAGCTCGTCGAAATGATCCACCAGCCCTTTGCCGCCCTTGAGGCGCTCGTCGTCGAGCGTGAACCCCTTGACCAGGTACTCGCTCAACCGCGCCGTGGCCCATTGCCGGAATTGAATGCCGCGATCCGAACGGACGCGATAGCCCACCGCCAGGATCATGTCGAGGTTGTAGTGATCGACCATGCGCTCGACTTGGCGTGCGCCCTCGGTTTGAACTATTCGATATCTTCGAATAGTTGCGCCGGGCGACAGTTCGCCGTCCTCGAAAATCTCTTTGACGTGGTGATTTATGGTGTTCACTCCGACCTGATACAGATCGGACAGGAGCCGCTGGGTGAGCCAGACGGTCTCACCCTCAAGGAGCACGCGGATCTGGTTGCCACCGCCCGCCGCCCGATAAACCACGATTTCGCCTTTGGGGCGCGGGGGGTCCGCTTCGCTCATTCCGTCACCTCCGCCAGCATGGCGGCGATCTCCTGCTCGATCTGCTTCAGCTCGCCCTCGATCTCAGCGAGCGGGCGCGGCGCGGTGTACGTGTAGAAGTAGCGGTTGAGGCCGATCTCGTAGCCGACCTTGGTCTTCGACTCGTCCACCCAGGCGTCGGGGACGTGGGGGAGGACCTCGCGCGCCATGTAGGCGGCGACGTCTTCCTTTAGCGGCACATTTTCGTAGTCGCGGAGCGCCGGGTCCGGCTCGACGCTCCCTTTCGCATCCTTGCAGACGGCCGCGGTCTCGTCCCGCTCGGCGAGGGCCATCAGGATCCTGCTAAGGAACGATGCAGGCACTTTCACGCCGACGCGCTTGAAGGCCGCCTTGACCTTCTCCGTGAACCCCTCTCGGTTCTGGACGACGCCCTCCCCGGCCAGGGGCTTCAGCGCCCGGAGGATCGCCTGCTGCTGCTGGCGGCCGGCGGCGATCTCGGCCTCGGCTGCCTTCTTGTCCTTGCGCCTCTTGCTCGCCGCCAGCGCCTGGAAGGCCGAGTCGGTCTCGAGCGCTTCGAGCCGCTCGGGCGTGACGGCGAAGTTCAGCCGGAGGGGCCGCTCGACGGTGATGCGCCGGTAGCCGAAGTCCTCGTTGTCGAAGATGCGGACGTGCTCGCCTTCCTTGAACTCGCCGTAGAGGCGCGTGATCTCGTCGCGCTGCGGCTCGCAGACCTCGTGGCGCTTGTTGCCGAGGCTCTTCTTCATCTTCTTGAAGAAAGCCGCGGCGTTGACGAGCTGGACCTTGCCCCGGCGCTGCTTCGCCTTCCGGTTGGTGACGATCCAGAGGTAGGTGTAGATGCCGGTGTTGTAGAAGAGCTGGTCCGGCAGGGCGACCACGCCTTCGAGCCAGTCGTTCTCGATGATCCAGCGGCGGATCTCGCTCTCGCCGGAGCCGGCCGAGCCGGTGAAGAGCGGCGAGCCGTTGAAGACGATGGCGAGCCGCGTGCCGCCGTCCTTCGGGTCCTTCATCTTGCTGATCATGTGCAAGAGGAAGAGCAGCGAGCCGTCGTTGATGCGCGGGAGACCCGGGCCGAAGCGGCCCCCGAAGCCTTGGCTCTCGTGCTCGCGCTTGACGAAGTCGTGCTGGGCTTCCCACTTCACGCCGAACGGCGGGTTGGCGAGCAAGTAGTCGAAGCGCCTCCCGGCCAGGTGGTCGCTCGTGAAGCTGTCGCCGAAGCGGATGTTGTCGATGTCGTGGCCCTTGATCATCATGTCCGAGCCACAGATCGCGTGGGCCTGCGAGTTGTAGTCCTGCCCGAAGACCGTGAGGCGCGCATCGGGGTTGAGCTCGCGGACGTACTCCTCGGCGACGGACAGCATCCCACCGGTTCCGCAGGCCGGGTCGCAGAGCGTCTTGACGATCCCCTTCGTGGTCAGGATCGCGCTGTCGGGGAGGAACAGCAGGTTCACCATCAGGCGGATGACCTCGCGGGGCGTGAAGTGGTCACCCGCCTCCTCGTTCGAGGCCTCGTTGAACCGCCGGATCAGCTCCTCGAAAATGTAGCCCATCTCGATGTTCGAGACCCGGTCGGGATGGAAGTCGATCTCGCCAAACTTCGAGACTAGGAGGAAGAGGCGATCCGCCTTGTCCAGCTTGGCGATGTGCTCCTCGAAGCCGAAGTGCTCGATGATCTCGCGGGCGCGGCCGGAAAAGCCCTTGATGTAGTTCGTGAGGTTCGCCGCGACGTTGTTGGGATCGCCCTTGAGCTTCTCGAAGGTGTAGCGGCTCGTGTTGAAGAAGGGTACGCCGGTCACCCGGCACAGGAGCGGTCCGACGTTCTTGACCTTGCCGCCCTCGAGGGTCTTGAGCTTGGCCTGGACCTTGTCCTTGGTCGGCGCCAGCACGCAATCAAGGCGACGTAGGACCGTCATGGGGAGGATGACGTCCTTGTACTGGTTCGGCCGGTAGGGGCCGCGCAAAAGGTCGGCAACCGACCAGATGAAGCTGACCTTGTCTCCGAAGTTGTTCACGCGCTATCGCTCACCCTAGTCGATGGGAATACCGCTCGCTTCATCGGCCCAACAGGATAAAATCTGATATTTTTGTTCAGGTGCCCCGGCCAGCTACTACCGACGAGAACGGGGGTTTTTGACAGGATACCGGCGGGCGTGAGCGCGCGTGGGTGACGTGGGGTAGGGGCCCCGCGTTACCCACGTCCGCCTCCACGCCCTGGTTCGCCCGCCTGTGTGGTTATGGTCTTGCCGAAGCTCTCTTTCGGGTGCCCTGGACTTTCGTCAACTGGATGACCAAGCGCAGTGCCTTATTGACGGCTTCCCCTGTCGGGAAGGCGTCGGCCACGTCCGGTTCCAATAGAACGAGGTTCGTGCCTTCCCGATAACGGTCGGCGTACTTCCCCCGGACGCCATCCTTCAGGAGTTGGCCGAGGTCGTACTCGGGCCTGAGTTCGTCAGCCATTTCGTCTTTGGATCTCGTTTTCATAGGCGTCACGCTCCGCGCGGATGAGTGCTCGCGCGCTGATGATGCGGGTGCGGTCCTGCCGATCGGTATGGGCGACCATCGGGGCGCGCCCGCTGCTCGACGTTCCAATGGTGATATAGCGATCTTCCTCCTGGGAGCGGTCGGGGTCAAAGATCGTGATCGCCAACGGGTCTCGGAGCACGGTGGCAGCCTCCTGGAAGGCTACTTGATGCTTCCGAAGATTGGCCCTGGCTTTCGAAGGGTCCCATTCGAAGTCGATCATTGATTTTCATGATCCTTCGCAAAGCGTAACCGAGCTTTGGTAAAGCGGGAGAGGGACCCGATCTTATCCTGCCCTTATCCTGTTATCTGTCCAAGAACCCCATCGTCACTTCTTGGGCTTGCGTACGGCCCGATCTTCCGGTGGCGGGGGCACGGGTTGGCCGGAGAGTTTGGTTACCGCGGCCGCCCGGCTCGGGCAGACCTGGAAGCAGCTGTCGCACTGGGTGCACAGGGCCTGGTCCACCACGTGGACCTCGCCCTTGCCTCCGCCGATCGCCTCCACCGGGCAGTTCTTGCGGCACAAGCCGCAAGCGATGCACTTGTCGGGGTCGATCCAGTAGCGGGTGAGGGCCTTGCAGACGAGCGCCGGGCAGCGCTTCTCCTCCACGTGGGCCACGTACTCGTCACGGAAGTACTGGATGGACGACAGCACCGGGTTCGGCGCGCTCTGCCCCAGGGCACACAGCGACGCGACCAGCAGGGTGTCGCACAGGTCCTCCAGGGCCTCCACGTCGCCGGTCTTGCCCTCCCCTTTGCACAGGCGCCGCAAGATCTGGAGCATCTGCCACACGCCCTCGCGGCACGGCACGCACTTGCCGCAGGACTCGTCGGCGAGAAACTCCAAAAAGTACCGGGCGACGTCCACCATGCAGGTGTTCTCGTCCATGACGATCATGCCGCCCGAGCCCATCATCGACCCGGCCTTGGAGAGTTGGTCGAAGTCCACCGGGAGGTCCAGGAGCTTCTCCGGGATGACGCCCCCCGAGGGCCCGCCGGTCTGCACCGCCTTGAAGGCCTTGCCGTCGGGGACGCCGCCGCCGATGCCGACGATGATCTCCCGGAGCGTCGTCCCCATGGGCACTTCCACCAGCCCGGTGTTCTTCACCTTGCCCACCAGGGAGAAGATCTTGGTGCCCTTGCTCCCCTCGGTGCCGATGCCCCGGAACCAGTCCGCGCCCTTCTCGATGATCAGGGGGATGTTGGCCCAGGTCTCCACGTTATTGAGATTGCTCGGGTGCTCCCGCACGCCCTTGACCGAGGTGCGCACGTACTTGGGCCGCGGCTCGCCGACCTTGCCCTCGATGGAGCTCATCAGCGCGCTCGACTCGCCGGAGACGAACGCCCCCGCGCCCCGGTGGATGACCACCTCGAAGGAGAAGTCGGTGCCGAGGATGTTCTCCCCCAGGAGCCCGAGTTCCCGGAGCTGGTTCAACGAGTGGCGGAGCACCTTGACCGCCAGGGGGTACTCCTGACGGACGTACACGAAGCCCTCCCGGGCGCCGATGGCGTAGCCGCCGATCAGCAGGCCCTCGAGCACTGCGTGGGGGTTGCCCTCCAGGATGCCCCGGTCCATGAAGGCCCCCGGGTCGCCCTCGTCGGCGTTGACGATGACGTACTTGATCGGGTCCGGGGCGCTCCGGGTGGTCTCCCACTTGCGCCCGGCGGGGAAGCCCGCGCCCCCGCGGCCCCGCACGTTGGAGGCCTTCACCTCGGCCAGCACCGCCTCGGGGGTCATCTGCCCCAGGGCCTTGGCCAGGGCGCCGTAACCACCGAGCGCGATGTAGTCCTCGACGCTGTAGGGGTCGATGAAGCGGTTGGGGCCGAAGACGATGGCCGACTGGCGCTGGTAGAAGGGGATCTCCTGCTCCAGGGCGATCCGCACCCCGTCCTCCCCCTGGTACAAGAGGCGCTCCACGGCGCCGCCCCCCACGAGGCTGGTCTCGACGATCTCCGGCACGTCCTCGGGCTTGACCTTCAGGTAGCACAGGCCCTTCGGGTGGATCACTACGCTCGGGCCCTGCTGACAGAAGCCGTGGCAGCCGGTCTGCATCACCCGAACGGTGTCGGCGAGGCCCCGCTGGGCCAGCTCGGCTTGAAACGCCGCGTAGATCTTGCCCGAGGCGTAAGCGAGGCAGCCGGGGCCGGCGCACACGGCCACCACCGGGGCCTGGGGGTCCCGCCGGGAGAGGATGTCCTGTCGGTAGGTCGTGAGATCGGCGACCGATCGCAACCGGGGCATGGGGTCTCCTTCTTCGGGGATCAGTCGGCCCGCTCCACCAGGTCTTCGAGCTGCTTCGCCGTGGGGTTCGTCAGGTACTCCTCGTCGGCCACCATGACCGGCCCCAGGGCGCAGCAACCGAGGCAGTTCACGGTGGTGACCGAGAACTTCTCGTCCCGGGTGGTGTCTCCGGGCTTCACCCCCACCGCCTGGGTGACCCGGTCCACCAGCTTCTCGGCGCCCCGCACGTGGCACGCGGTTCCCACGCACACCGCCAGGCTGTGGCGGCCCTTGGGCACCAGGCTGAAGTGCTTGTAGAAGGTCGCCACGTTGTATACGTAGGCGAGCGGCACCTCGAGGCGGGCCGAGACCCGCTCCAGGATCTCGCGCCGCAGCCACCGCTGCTCGTCCTGCACGTCCAGGAGGATCTGGACGAGCTTCTCCTTGTTGGCGCCGTAACCGTCGATGATCTGGTCGACGCGGTTGAGCTTGGGGTCCACGGGCTCGCTCCCTTCGGTCGCTTCGCGCTGGGAAGATCGGAGGCTGGGAAGCGAGATGCAGCTCCGCGTCCCAGCGTCCCCGCCTCCTAGCGGCCTAGCCGTTCCTTCATCGCCTTGCCGAGGTCGGCCGGGCTCTTGACCACGGTGACCCCGCACGCCTCAAGCGCCGCCATCTTCTCGGCCGCGGTGCCCTTGCCGCCGGCGATGATGGCGCCGGCGTGGCCCATGCGCTTGCCCTTGGGGGCGGTCTGGCCGGCGATGAAGCTGACCACCGGCTGCTTGACGTGGGCCTGGATGTATGCCGCCGCCTCTTCCTCGGCCGAGCCGCCGATCTCGCCGATCATCACGATGCCCTCGGTGGCCGGGTCGTCCTTGAAGAGGCTCAAGGCGTCGATGAAGTTGGTGCCGATGATCGGGTCGCCGCCGATGCCGATGCAGGTGGTCTGGCCGATGCCGAGCTTGGTGAGCTGGTCCACCGCCTCGTAGGTGAGCGTCCCGGAGCGGCTGATCACGCCCACCGGACCTTTCTTGTGGATGTGGCCGGGCATGATGCCCACCTTGCACTCCTCGGGGGTGATCACCCCGGGGCAGTTGGGGCCCACCAGCCGGGTCTTCGCGGGATCGAGGGCCCGCTTCACCCGAACCATGTCGAGCGTCGGGATGCCCTCGGTGATGCAGACGACGACCTTGATGCCGGCGTCGGCCGCCTCGAGGATGGCGTCGGCGGCAAAGGGCGCCGGCACGAAGATCATCGAGGTGTCGGCCCCGGTCTGGCGCACGGCGTCGGCCACGGTGTCGAAGACCGGGACGCCGAGGAGCTCGGTGCCGCCCTTGCCCGGGGTGACGCCGCCGACGAGTTGGGTGCCGTACTTCAAGCACTGCTCGGAGTGGAACTTGCCGTTGCCCCCGGTGATGCCCTGGCAGATCACCCGGGAGTTCTTGTTGACGAGGATGCTCATGGTTCAGCCTCTTCTCTCAGGGTCGGCATGGGACCCATGGGACGTATGGCCTCAGGCCGCCTTCTTGGCCGCGGCGACGACCTTTTCGGCGGCGTCGCTCATGGTCTCGGCGGTGATGATGGGCAGGCCGCTCTCGGCCAGCATCTTGCGGCCCAGGTCGACGTTGGTGCCCTGGAGGCGCACCACCAGGGGCACCGTCAGGTGCACGGTCTTGGCGGCGGTGATGATGCCCTCGGCGATGGTGTCGCAGCGCATGATGCCGCCGAAGATGTTTACCAGCACCGCCTCCACCTTGGGATCGGAGAGGATCAGCCGGAAGGCGTTGGTCACCTGCTCGGCGTTGGCGCCGCCGCCCACGTCGAGGAAGTTCGCCGGCTCGGCGCCGTAGTGCTTGATGATGTCCATGGTGCCCATGGCGAGCCCGGCGCCGTTGACCATGCAGCCGATGGTGCCGTCGAGGCTGATGTAGGAGAGGCCGAACTTCGACGCCTCCAGCTCCCGGGGGTCCTCCTCGGTCTCGTCCCGCAGGGCCTCGATGTCCTTGTGGCGAAAGAGCGCGTTGTTGTCGAAGTTCATCTTGGCGTCGAGCGCCAAGACGTCGCCCTGCTTCGTCACCACCAGGGGGTTGATCTCGACCATGCTCGCGTCGGTCTCGACGAAGGCCCGGTACAGGGCGGCGACGAACTTCTGGCCGTTCTTCAGGGCGTCCCCGGTGAGCCCGAGGCCGTAGGCGATCTTGCGGGCGTGGAAGCCCTGGAAACCGGCCGTGGGGTCCACCGCCTGGCGCAGGATCTTCTCGGGGCTTTTGGCGGCCACCTCTTCGATCTCCATCCCGCCCTCGGTGGAGGCCATGATGGTCACGAGCCCGGTGGCCCGGTCGACCACCAGCCCCAGGTACAGCTCCCGGGCGATATCGCGCCCCTCCTCCACGTAGACCTTGAGGACCTCCTTGCCCTGGGGCCCGGTCTGGTGGGTGACGAGCGTCTGGCCCAGGATGGCCGCCGCGGCGGCCTTGGCCTCGGCCGGGCCCTTGACCACCTTGACGCCCCCGGCCTTGCCCCGGCCGCCGGCGTGGATCTGGGCCTTGACCACCACCACGGGGGTGTTGAGCTCCACGGCCGCCGCCTCGGCAGCCTCGGCGGTCGCGGCCACGATGCCCCGGGGCACGGCCACGCCGTACTTCTTCAACACGTCTTTGGCTTGGTACTCGTGGATGTTCATCGTTCCTCCTTCGGAGGAAGTGATCCGTAAACGGTGACCGGTGACCGGTCAGCCTTCCCTTCTCACTGCCTCATCTCTAACAACGGATCACGGATAACCGATTACCGATCACCCGCCTTATCGCATCGTCCCGTGGTAGTGCGCCGTCAGCTGCCGCTGGCGCACGTCGTCGCTGGTGTAGTCGGGCAGGAGCATGGGGGCCAGGCGGTCCCGGGGGATGCCGGCTTCCTCGAGCTCGTGGACGTAGCCCCGCACGTGGTCCAGGGTGGGGTCGCCCAGCTCGCCGAGGCTCTTGACGTACGCCGCGGCGTTGGTGCCGGCCCGGCGGCCGAAGACCAGGATATCCAGGAGCGAGTTGCCCATCAGGCGGTTCTCGCCGTGGACCCCGCCGGTGGTCTCCCCCGCCGCATACAGGCCCGGCACGCCGGTCTCGGCGTTCTGGTCGATCTTAATGCCGCCGTTTTGGTAGTGGAGCGTCGGGTAGATGAGCATCGGCTCCTTGCGGATGTCGATGCCGTAGCGGATGAACTGCATGTACTTGGCCGGCAGCTCCCGCTCCACCGCGCCGGGGCCCTCGAGCTCCTCGATCATCGGCGAGTCGAGCCACACCCCGAGCCGCCCCACGGGGGTGCGGATGCCGTTGCCGCGCTCGGCGCACTCCCGGATGATGGCCGCGCTCTCCACGTCCCGGGGCTCGCGCTCGAAGACGAACTGCTGGCCCTCGATGTTGAGGAGGTTCGCCCCCAGACCCCGCACCTTCTCGGTGATCAGGAGGCCCACGTTCTGCTCCGGGTAGGCGGCGCCGGTGGGGTGGTACTGGGTGGAGTGCAGAAGATCCATGGGCACCCCGGCCCGGTAGGCGATCACCAGGCCGTCGGCGGTGGCACCGTAGTGGTTGGTGCAGGCGAAACCCTGGATGTGGAGCCGGCCGTTGCCCCCGGTGGCCAGCACCACCGCCTTGGCGCGGATGACGAAGTACTCCTCGGTCTCCAGGTTGTACATCAGGGCGCCGCACGCCCGGCCCTTGGGGTCCTTGAGGATCTCCACCGCCGCCGAGAACTCCATCACCTCGATCCGGTCGGGGCGGTTGCGGGCCTCGTCGCGCACCACCCGCATGATCTCGGAGCCGGTCATGTCCCCGGCCGAGTGCATGCGCTTGCGGCTGGTGCCGCCGCCGTGGCGCACCAGCATCCGGCCGTCGGGCCGCTTGTCGAACATCATCCCGAGCTTCTCGAGCCAGGAGAGGACCAGCGGCGCGTCCCGGGTCAGCGCCGCCAGGAGGTGGGGCCGGTTGGTGAAGTGGCCGCCCCCCAGGGTGTCGATGAAGTGGAAGTAGGGGCTGTCCACCTCGTGGTCGGCCCCCTGGATGCCCCCCTCGGCCATCACCGTGTTGGCGTCCCCGTGGCGGAGCTTGGTGGCCAGGATCACCTTCATCCCGTGCTCGGAGGCCAAAAGCGCCGCCGCCGTGCCGCCGCCCCCGCCCCCCACCACCAGGACGTCGGTCGAGTGGGTGGGCAGGCTCCCCAGGTCCACCTGGTCGGGGTGAAGCCGGGGGTACGCCTCGAAGAGGTCGACGATCTCCTCGGGGTACACGTCGCCCTTGTTGGGCCCGAGCTTCACCGCCCGCCGGCCCACGTCCATGTAGTCGGGGTGGAACTTCTTCAAGACGTCCGCCCGCTGCTCCAGCGTCATGGGCGTAAAGTACTCGCCCCGGCGGGTCCGCTCCACGCGCTCGGGCCGACTGGCCTCGACGCGCTTGATCAGCTCTTTCATCTCCGGCGTGTAACCCATGGTCGAACTCCTCTCGGGTCCGTGATCGGTGACCAGTGATCAGTGATCAGGGGTTCGCGACCGGTCACCGGTCACCGGTCACCGGTCACTCGCTCCTCACAGATACGTGCTGTCCTTCGGCTCCCACCCCTTCGAATCCAGCGGCTCGGGCTCCCGGGCCACGTAGCGCTTGCGGAGCTCGTCCTGGGGGAGTTTCGCCGCCTCTTCGAGCATCTGGTCGTAGCGGCCGGCCAGGATCTGCTCGACCCGGCTGGCCAGGTGCCGGGCCTGGGGCAAGACGTAGCGGCCGTGGAGCCGCCGGGCCAGCTGGGCCACGTGGTAGTGGGCGATCTGGGCCGGGCACCGCGAGGAGCACAAGCCGCACTGGATGCAGTCGAAGCTCACCCTGGCCGCCCGGGCCACGTCGCCCCGCATGGCGGCGTTGATGTACTCCATCACGTCGATCTCCATGGGGCACGCCCGGGTGCAGGTGTTGCACCCCACGCACTTCATCACCTCCGGGTAGAGGCTCATGATCGCGTCGCTAGCCGCGGAGAGCTCTTCGAGGTCGTACACCGCCTTGTTGGCCGGGAAGAAGGGCAGCTGGGCCAGCACCATGTTCTCTTCGATCACCGTCTGACAGGCGAGGCCGAAGTGGAGCTGGTAGTCCCCGAGCACCCGCCACACCGTGGGGCAGGCGCCGCAGATGCCGCCCCGGCAGCCGCAGGCCCGGATGTACTGGTACCCGGCGTACTCGATGGCCTTCTGCACCGTCAGGGTCTCGGGCAGCATGTACTTCTTCCCCATCACGTACACGGGGATCAGCTTCGCGCCCTCGGGAAGGATCGTCCGGTCGCCGCTGGCGATGGTCTGGTGCTTCTGGGTGGTGGCTTCTGCGGTCATGGTCAAACCTCCTGAGTGTCGCTGCCCAGCGTCATCGGCGGCGCGGAGCGACATGGGCTCCGTACTACTAAACGCCAATTCTATAGAAAGCAGATCTACGGCCGTCGGAAGTGTCCCTCCCGGTACTTGGAGAAGTAATACAAGACCGAACGCTCCGCGATGTCCTTCATGACGGCGACCATCTCGTCCACCAACCACCTCTCTGGCCGGAAGTAAAAGCTCCCACGATTGAACCTCCCGCCCTCCTCATTGTGGAGGTAGGTGATATTCAGCTTGCCGAACATCGCCATTGTAGACACTCGGTCAAGAATGGAAGAATCGGGCTCAAAGTCGCACCCATACCCAAAGCAGACAAACGGGAAGATACTCTCGCGCATCAGCGCTGCTCGCAGGCCGACTAGATTCTTGCCGAGTCTTTCGATCGCATTCCCTTTTGCCTGCTTGGGTAGCCCCTCTTGGGCACGCAGGTCATTCGTTCCCTGGTTTTAACCTCTGCAATCAAGATCGGGTAGGTGAGCTTGTCGTCAGACCTCCCCTGCATGTAGAGGATTCCTCCGTCTGGGCGGATAGAACTGCTATCAAAGTGGTAGAAGAAATCTACTTCTGGATAGCTATGCCGCAGTTCGGCTACGATGTCCCTGAGATACCACTGTTTTTCATGTACAAGGGAAAGCCTCTTTCCAAACTTTCCATCAAGATACTCGACGACTCGGCGCAGAGCAACGATGACATCTGACTCCTGCCTCTTGGATGTAACGTTGATGACCGTGCCCCCACGCTGAGCTCGTAGTTGATGCTTACGCGCCATCTGGTCACCGCTTCTCGACAAGAAACAACTGTTCGGTAACATGTATCGACCGATTATTGAAGTTCCTGCTGCCCCGGAATGCGTTGTGCCGTGTCTCGATGACCTCGACGGAGCCCATAGCGTCAAGCGTTGTGCGCATCTGCTCAGGAGAAATAAAACCTTCGTTGTTGAATGACACCAAGAGGAACGGCGCGTCGATGGTATTGAGAAGATCCCGCAACAGGGGGAGAGACTTGCTCCGCACGTTGTAACCAGACCGTCGCCAATCGGTCGGTATTCCAGACACCCGACTCACGTGCGCTGGTCTCTGATACCGCACCAGCAGATTGAGCATGAAGTAGTTCGATCCGTAAGGATGCTGGTTATATGGAGGGTCGATATATGCGAGATCAAGACCATTAAGGCGGCCCGCCACCGCATTGGCGTCGCCCTGAATAACCTCGCAATCGCACTCAAAATTGCTCAACACCGGTGGGTCTAGCTTAATCTCGCCCCTGATCCGTACCAAAGCGTCAGTACCTGTGCCCCCGAACTGGCCGGTCCCCGTGTGCCGGTTCTTATAGAACCCCTTGAATACTCCCGCTGTGTTGGCGTGGATAGATGCCTTGCTGAGCAATGGACCCATCAGCATGTCTCTCATATCGCAAGGCATAGCGTCTATTAGCCGCCGGTAATTGTCTAGGCGTCGTGCGTTGCTCCTTGTATAGAAGACGCGGTCGTCTTTCGTGATCCTAGCCTCGTCGCGAGGCGAATAAAGCTCCTCGATGAATCCTGGCGAAAAAGTCTCGGTCGTAACCTTGGCATTCAAATCAGCAACAATCCTGGAGATCGCTGCAAGATCAACGTCACTCCTGTTGCGCAAATAGCAGCGGGCTATCACCGCCGCGTAGTCTTCAATATCGTTGCTGATGATATGCGAGGCATAGGCCTTCAAAAAACGGGACACGACGCCCGATCCGCTGAAAGCGTCGAAGACTCGAAGGCGGTTCTTGCCGAGCCTAGACTTGACTCGCTCGACCACGTTGCCGATTTGGCCCAACAGGGAACGCTTGTTCCCGATGTAGGTGATCAGCTGTCGAGACAAGTAGTCTGGGTCTTCGCCGATCGGGTCGTCTGCCCACAGGGGCATCTGACGCCCCGTCCTGACGACGGGCCCGTGCTGTACCGGTTGGGTCACTGCGTACTCCCCACGTGATTCGATTTGGCTTCGTCAGCTAGTTGAACGCCCCCGACTCCTCTTCCAGCTCCTCTTCGCGGAACACGGTGAGCGGGATCGCGTCGTCGAGGCTGCGGCCGGGCTGGTACTCGAGCATCTTCTGCACCCCCTGGGCGACCGAGCGGAACAAGCTCGCCACCGGCAGGCCCATGGGGCACGCGGTGTCGCACAAGCCGCAGCCGATGCACGAGGTGGCCATGTGATTCAGGCGCGTCAGGTGAAACAGGGTGGTCTCCGCCGGCATCTTGATGGCGCCCTTGCGCTCCGCCCACTTGGCGTACAGCTCGCCGGGGTGGTCGAAGGTGGGGCTCTTGAAGATGCACAGCTTGCAGTAGCAGATGGGGCAGTTCTCCATGCAGTTGTAGCAGCGGATGCAGGTGGCAAACGCCTGCTTCAACCCTTCGAGCCCCCCCGCCTCGGCCTTAAAGGCCGCAAAGAGCGCGTCCCGGGCCGCGGCGCGGGCGGCCTGGACCTCGGCCACCACCTTGGCCCGGCCCTCCACCCGGCCGCCGTCGAAGGCCGCGAGGTCGGCCCCCGCCAGGGCTTCGGCGAACTCGTCCTTCGCCTCGAGCCCCAGGGCGTCCCTGGCGTCGGCGCCAAAGGCGTGGATCATGAGGTCCCCCCAGGCCGCCTCCGGGAACTCGCACGCCGAGCAGGCGGTGCGAAAGGCGAGCCCCCCGGGGGCCGCCGGGGCACCGTCCTTCATCCCCGCTACCAGGGCCGCCGAGGTCTCCGCCCCCTTCGCCCCCGACTCGGCAAAGCCCTTGAGCTCGAAGGTTCCGGGGCAGTCGACGACGATGAAGACCAGGCCCTTGGGGTGGATCTGCTTGAGCTTCACGAGCTCAACCGCGGCCCGCGCCTCGCAGGGCCGAAGCACCGCGGCGACCCTGCGGCCCGGGTCGGTAAAGGTCAGGTTCGACAGGGCGCGGGCGCCCTGCACCGGCATCACCGGCGACCAGGGGTTGGCGCCCTGCAGGCGGTCCGCGGCGGCAAAGAGCGCCAGCATGGTCGGCCCGGCACCGGTCTGGGCGGGCACCAGCACCTCGTCCACCACGCCCTTTTCGAGGAGCCCCCGAAGGAGCGCTTCGACCGCAGCTCGGGGATCGCCGTTGGTCTTGAGGAGACCTGTTTTCATCGTGAAGACCTCGTCATTCGTCATTCGTGATTCGTGAATCGTGAATCGCGGGCCGCCGGTCTTGGCCGGCCACCCATCACGAATCACGATTCACGATTCACGGCCTCTAAACGTCCCAGTGCGCCTTGAACTCGCTTGGGCCCATCTTGGTGATGGCCTCGGTCATCTCGGTGACCGTCTTCGCGAACAGCCGGCCCTCGCTGGCGCTGATCCACCGGAGCCACACCCGCTCCTCGGGGATGCCGAGCTGGGCCAGGATGTTGCGCAGGATCGCCACCCGCCGGCGGGCCTTGAAGTTGCCCGACTGGTAGTGGCAGTCCCCCGGGTGGCAGCCGCCGATGAGCACCCCGTCGGCGCCGTCCATCAGGGCCTTGAGGGCGTACACCACATCCATGGCGCCCGAGCACATCAGGTGCACCACCCGGATGTTCGCCGGGTACTGCTGCCGGGTGGTCCCCGCCAGGTCGGCCCCGGTGTAGGTGCACCAGTGGCACAAAAAGGCCACGATGCGAGGTTCGAAGTTCTGCACTGCCTTGGCTGCTTCGGCCATGTCAATTCCTCGGTGATCGGTAATCGGTGACCGGTGATGGCTAGGGAGGTGTATCCGCGCCCCCGATCACTGGTCACTCCTCACTGTTCACGGTTCACCCCAGCACTTCGTCCAATCCCATCAGAAACTGCTTCGCGGCGAACCCGTACTGCTGGGCCGCCTTGTTGGGGCACGCCACGGTGCAGGCGCCGCACGCCTCGCACAGGAGCGGGTCGACCACCGCGACGTTTCGGTCCACCAGGTCCAGGGTGCGGGCCCCGTAGGGGCAGGCGTCGACGCACAAGCCGCAGCGGGAGCAGATCTTCTCCACCACGTAGGAGGCCTTCTCGGAGCTGCGCCGGGCGCCCCGGGCCAGGAGCGCCGCGCACCGGGCGGCGGCGGCCCCCGCCTGGGCCAGGCTCTCCTCGATGTGCTTGGGGGCGTGGGCGAGCCCCGCCGCGTACACCCCCTTCTTGGCGAAGTCCGTGGTCGCCGCCTTGGGGTTCTTCTCCACGTAAAAGCCGTGGGCGTCCACCTCGACCCCGTAGAGGCCCGCGAGCCGCCGGGTCTCGGCCGCGTCGGGGGCCATGCCCACGGACAGGGCGACGAGATCCACCGTCTCGGTCACCTCGCGCCCCAGGCCCGGGTCGGTGTAGCGCACCGACACCCGGTCGCCCGCGGCCTCCACCGCGGGGCGGCGGGCGAGGTCGAAGGGGACGAAGACCACGCCCTTGTCCCGGGCCTCCCGGTAGTGGTGCTCGAAGGCGCCGTAAGCCCGCAGGTCCCGGTACAGCACGGTGACCTCGGCCGTCGGGTCCGCCTCCAGAAGCTTCAAGGCGTTCTTGAGGGCGTGGGTGCAGCACACCCGCGAGCAGTAGGGCCGGCAACCGTCGGCCTCCTCCCGCGACTCCACGCACTGGATCATGGCGACCTTGCGGGCCCCCGCCTTGCCGTCGGCCAGGAGCGCCTCCAGCTCCTTTTGGGTCACCACCCGGGGGCTCTGGCCGTAGCCGTGGCTCTTCGGCTTCCCCTCCCCCGCGCCGGTCATCAAGGCCACCGCCCCGTGGAGGACCTCCACCGGGCCCTCCCGGGTCTGGACCTCGGTGCGAAAGGCCCCGAGCCGCCCCTGGGCCCCGGCGACCCGGGCGCCCGCGTGCACCGTGACCCTGGGGTGGGCCCGGACCCGGGTCTCCAGGGCCTTGAGGAGCTCGGCCGGCTTACCCCCCTTGAGGGTGAAGCGGCCCGCCCGCAGGTTTCCCCCCAGGGCCGCCTCGCGCTCCACCAGGTGCACCGCGTGGCCCAGGTCGGCGAGGCGCAGGGCGGCCTGGAGGCCGCTGGCGCCGCCGCCCACCACCAGGACCGTGCGCTCCACCGCTTCCCGCACCACCGGGGCGAAGCCCGTGTACCACGCGGTCCTCACCGCCTGGGCCAAGAGCGCCCCGGCGCCGCCGGTGCCGCCGCCGTTCTCCAGGCACGCCTCCCGCAGGTTCGCCACCTCCAGCACCCCGGCGTGCACGCCCATCTGGCGGAACATGTGGCCGTACAGCCGCTCCACGATCCGGTGGGAGCAGGCGGCCAGCACCAGGCGGTTCGGCTCCTTCTGCCCGAAGACCCCCCGGACCTCCTCCATGCCGGCCTTGCCGCAGGCGTGGGACACGGTGTGGACGAAGTCGACCCCCGGGAGCTTCGCCGCCGCCTCGGCCAGGGCGCCAAAGTCCGCGAGCCGGGCGCAAAACCCCTCGCAGGTGCAGAGCACCACGCCGATCCGGGGCGCCTCCCCCCGGAAGTCCGCCGGGGTGGGCTGGTCGGGTTCGGCGGCCCCTGCGGGAGCCGCGAGGCCCGCCGCCGCGAGGCCCGCCGCGCAGGCGCCCTCCGCCGTGCTCTCGGGGATGTCCTTGGGCTCCCGGAAGGCCCCGGCCACGTACACCCCCGGCACGTTGGTCTCGCAGGGGGCGAACTCGGGCCCGCCAGCGAAGCCGCCCTCGCCGAGGGTCACCCCAAAGAGGCCCGCCAGGCGCCGGGTCTCGTCGGACTGACAGAAGCCCGAGGAGAGGACCACCAGATCGTGGCGGCTCTCCGCGGCCGTGCCGTCCTCCCCGGCCACCTGCACCACGAGCTCGCGGCTGCCGGGCACCTGCCGGAGCACCGACGGGATGGCGCGTACGAACCGGATGCCCGCCGCCTCGGCCCGCCGCAGGTACCCCTCGTAGTCCTTCCCGAAGGCCCGCAGGTCCATGTAGTAGACCGTGACCGCGAGCTCGGGGCAGCGATCCTTGGCAAAAAACGCCTGCTTCAAGGCGAACATGCAGCAGACGCTGGAGCAGTGGCCCTGGCCGGCCTCGACGTCGCGGCTGCCGACGCACTGGACAAAGGCCAGGCTCCGCGGGGTCCCGCCGTCCGAGGGCCGCACGGGCCGGCCCCCCGAGGGGCTCCCCGCCGCGAGCATCCGCTCGAAGCGCACCGCCGACAGCACGTTTGCGTAGCGCCCGTACCCGAACTCCTCCTTGCGGCTCGCCGGGAAGGCGTCGGCCCCCGGCGCGAGCACCACCGAGGCGGCCTCCACCGCGAGGCTCCGGGGCCGGGCGTCGAGGTCGATGGCCCCGGGGTCGCAGACCTTGAGGCACTCGCCGCAGCGGGTGCAGTGGGCGCCGTCCACCACGTACGCCTTACCAAGGGCCTTGGGGTAGTACTTGAAGATCGCCTTGCGGGTCTCGAGGCCGTCCCCGAACTCCCGGGAGACCTCCACCGGGCAGACGGCCTCGCAGGCGCCGCAGTCGGTGCACTTGGCCGGGTCGACGCAAGACGCCTGCTGGGTGGCCGTGACCCGGAACGCCCCGGCCGCCCCCCCGACCCCGTCCACGGACGCGTAGGGCCAGATCTCCACTTTCTCATGGAGCTCGCACTGCACGAAGGGGCAGTAGGTCGGCGTGTCGCACGCCATAAAGCACACGCCGCAGGACTGGGTGGGGAACTGGTTGTCCAGGAGCGGGAAGAACCCGCCGATGGCCGGCCGGTTCTCCACCAGCACCACCCGGTGGCCCCGCTCGGCCAGCACCAGGGACGCCTGCATGCCCGCCAGGCCGCCACCCACCACCAGGGCCGTGTTGTTGGGATCAGCGCTCATCGAATCTCCAATGGCTATTGGCTATTGGCGGTCGGCTCTTGGCCATGAGCTAACCGCAAACCGCTAACAGCTGCCCTACCGAAACAGCCCCGAGGGATCGTTGATGTGCTTCTTCCACCACTTGTCCTTCGCCACCCCCAGGGCTGCGCCCAGGACCTCGGTGATGTACAGGATCGGGAGCCCCAGGCCGCCCTGGCGCATGTCCAGGTTGATCTGGCACAAGCCGCAGGAGACCACGATGGCGTCGGCCCCGGCTTCTTTGGCCTGCCGGGCGAGCCGGGTGCACAGCACCTCGGCCCGGTCGCCGTGGCCGAAGGCCAGGTCGGCGCCGCAGCAGTCGACCTTGTAGGACCAGTCGAGCGCCGTGGCACCCACCGCCCGGCACGCCTCCTCGAGGACCGTGGGGTTCTCACAGGAGCTGCGGCCCGTCACCCGCTGGGGCCGCACCAGCTGGCAGCCGTAGTACGCGACCACCTTCAGGTTCTTGAGCGGCTTCTTGACCTTGGCCCGCAAGGCGTCGAGGACCCCGGGCCGCTCCAGCCAGTCCACCAGGGACAGGACCGCGACCTTGCCCTGCCAGTCGAAGTCGAGCACGCGCTTGAGCTTGGCGGCGTCCTCGCCCCCTTCCTCCATGGCGGTCTGGGCCTTCTTCACGTTGTTGTAGCAGCCCGCGCAGGGGATGATCAGGTCCTTGCCGGCCGCCTGGGCGATGGAGAGGTTTCGCGCCGGCAGCCCGAGCCCCACGAAGTGGTCCAGGTTGTGGGCCGAGGCCCCGCCGCAGCAGTTCCAGTCCTCGATCTCGGTCAAGCCGCTCCCGAGGGTCGAAAACACCGCCACCGTGGAGTCGTTGAACTCCCAACCGGTGGAGTGGGCGGTGCAGCCGGGGTAGTAGCTGTAGGTCATGGGTCGTGACTCGTGATTCGTGATTCGTGACCGGTCACAGTTTCAGCTCCGATTCCGCGAAGATCTTCGCGATCTCCGCCTTGCCCTTCACCGACGAGGGCAGAAGCGGGATCTTGCCCTTGGCGAAGAGCTTGGCGCCGCCGACCGCTTCGCCCACGAAGCCCTTCTGGAGGAACAGCTTGCTCTTCCACATGAACTCCGCGAGCATCGTCGCCTCGTGCACCCGCCCGAAGCGCTTGGCGCTGCCCACGAAGGCCTTGTGGAAGGCGACCACCGCGGGCTCGGGCACCGGCCTCCCCTCCTCCACCGCCAGGGCGCGCAGGGCGTCCATGATCGGGGAGAGGTAGATGCCGTTGGGGCAGCGGGTGCCGCAGGTCTCGCAGGTGACGCACATCCAAATGGCCTTGGAGCCGAGGAGCTCATCCCGGAGCCCCCGCTGGATCATGCGCACCACCCCGTGGTTTGGCCACTCGAACCAGGGGACCGTGGGGCACCCCGCCGTGCACTTCTTGCACTGGTAGCAGCGGCTGAGGTTCTGGCCGCTGCGCTCCTGGATTTCACTCGCAAACGCGTGCATGGCTTCTCGCTTCCCTACCCGCAGGCCTCGGCCAGGTCGGGCTCGGTGAACATCTCGATCTCGCCCAACACCTGCACCACCAGGCCGTTTTTGAGCTGGCACGCCTTGTTGGGGCAGACCGCGACGCAGGCGCCGCAGCCCTGGCACAGGGCCTCGTTGACCCGGCTCAGGCGCACCCGCTCGTCGAGCTCCCGGGCGCCGTAGGGGCAGATCGGCACGCACAAGCCACAGGCCGAGCAGGCGTCCGGGTCCACCCGGGCCACCAGGGGGTCCTGGGCCAGCTCCTCGTTGGCGAAGAGGCTCTGGACCTTGGACGCCGTGGCCAGGGCCTGGGCCACCGAGTCGGTGATGTCCTTGGGGTACTGGCTGGCGCCAGCCAGGTACACGCCCCGGGTCGAGCTCTCCACCGGCCGCAGCTTGATGTGGCTCTCTTGAAAAAACCCGTTTTGGTCCACGCTGGCCCGAAAGAGCGCCGCCACCTCGGCGTAGCCCGGGGAGGGCTCCACGGCCATCGCCAGCACCACCAGGTCGGCCTCCACCTCGAGCTTCTCGCCGGTGAGGGTGTCGGCGGTCCACAGGGCGACCCGATCCCCTTCCCGCCAAACCTTCGAGACCCGGCCCCGCAGGTACAGGAGCCCGCCCTCCTCGATGTTTTTCTGGCAGTACTCCTCGGCGTTCTTGCAGTCGGTGCGGATGTCCATGTAGGACACCGTGGCCCGGCCCCCGGGGTTTTGCTCCTGAAAGAGCGCGGCCTGCTTCGAGGTGTACAGGCAGCAGATCCGCGAGCAGTAGGGCTTGTGGTGCTCGGGGTCGCGGCTGCCGGAGCACTGGATGAAGACCACGTCTTGCACCGCCTTGCCGTCCGAGGGTCGGCGCACCGGCTCCCCCGAGTCCATGCTCTGGCGCAAGAGGCCCTCGAAGGCCAGCGCGTCGATCACGTCGGGCACCCGGCCAGCGCCGTACTCGGCCATGGCCTCCACCGGGTAGAGCTGGTAGCCGGTGGCCACCACGATCCCCCCCACGGTCTCCTGCACCGGCCCACGGTCGCCGGTCTCGATGGTCACCTCGAAGTTGCCCACGTACCCGGTCACCTCGGTGACCCGGCTGCCGGTGTACAGCTGAACCTTGGGGTGCTCGGTGAGTGCCTGGATCCGGGGCTCCAGGATGTCCCGGGCGTCCTCGTGGTACGGGAAGGTCTTGGAGAGCTGCCGCACCCGGCCGCCCACCGCCGCCTCGCGCTCCACCACCACGGTCTCGTAGCCGGCATCGGCGAGATCGAGCGCCGCCGAGATGCCCGCGATGCCGGCGCCCACCACCAGGGCCCGCTTGGTCAGGGGCACCCGGATCGCCTCCAGGGCGGCGTTTCGGCGCACCTTATCCATCGTCGCCCGGATGATGTTCAAGGCCTTCTTGGTCGCCGTGGCCTTGTCCCGCTGGTGCACCCACGAGCACTGCTCGCGGACGTTGGCGATCTCCACCAGGTAGGGGTTGAGCCCCACCGCCGAGGCCGCCTTGCGAAAGGTGTTCTCGTGCATCCGGGGCGAACACGACGCCACCACCAGGCGATCGATGGCCTTCTCCTGAATGGCGTTCTTGATCCGGTCCTGGCCCGGGTCCGAACACATGTACATGTAGTTCTCGGCGTGGACCACGTCGGGCAGCTTCCTAAGCTCGGCCACCACCTCGTGCACGTCCACCGTGCCCGCGATATTGGACCCGCACCAGCAGATGAAGACTCCGATTCGGCTCATGGGAAACCCGTGATTCGTGATTCGTGACTCGTGACGGGAGGCCGGCGGGCGGTCATGCGGCGCGCCGCCGCAGGCGGCTCAAAAACACCTGTGCCTTGCTGGCCGCCGCCGAGGCGTGGGCCACGGTGTCGGCGATGTCGCGGGACCCCTGGCAGCAGCCCGCCACGAAGATCCCGTCGCGGCCGGTGTCCACCGAGCCCACCTTGTAGTGGGCCTCGCGGAAGAACCCGTTGTCGTCCACCGGGATGCCGAGCACCCGGGCGAGCTCCACCTGCTCGGGGTTGGGCACCAGGGCCATGGCCAGCACCACCAGGTCGGCCTCGACTTCCACCGGCTGGCCCGACAGGGTGTCGGTGCCCCAGACCACGACCTTGTCGCCCTCCCGGAAAATCTTGGAGACCCGGCCCCGTACGTAGACCAACCCCTCTTCCTCGGTGGACTGCTGGAGGAACTCCTCGTACCCCTTCCCGGTGCACCGCAGGTCCATGTAAAAGAGCGTGGCGCGGCCGTGGTGGAGCTTGTGCTTGTACAGCCGGGCGTGCTTGGCCGAGTACATGCAACAGATGCGGCTGCAGTAGGCCTTGTGGTGCTCGGGGTCCCGGGAGCCGACGCACTGGATGACCACGATGTCCCGGGGCTCCCTGCCGTCCGAGGGCCGCAGCACCCGGCCTGCCGTGGGGCCCGAGGCCGAGCACAGCCGCTCCATGGCGAAGCCGTCGATCACGTCGGGCACGGTGCCGTAGCCGTACTCCCCCAGGGCGTCCATGGGGTAGAGGTCAAAGCCGGTGGCGACGATCACCGCCGCCACCTCCTCCTGGACGAAGGTCTCCTCCTGGTCGTAAACGATGGCCCCCACCGGGCACACCTGAGCGCACACCGCGCACTTGCCGTGCAGCAGGTACCGGCAGTGGTCGGCGTCGATGATGGGCTTGTTGGGCACCGCCTGGGGCGACAGGGTGTAGATCGCCTTCTTCACCCCCACCCCCCGCTCGAAGGGGTTCTGGCGCACCTTGGTGGGGCACTTCTCCTGGCAGGCGCCGCAGCCGGTGCACTTGTGCCAGTCCACGTACGCCTTCTTGCGCCGGATGGTGACCGTGTACGCCCCCGGCCCGCCCTCGAGCTTCACCACCTCGCTGTAGGTGTACAGCTTGATGTTGGGGTGCTGCCCGGTCTCCACCGTGCGCGGCGTCAGGGTGCACTGGGCGCAGTCCAGCGTCGGGAAGGTCTCGGAGAGCTGGAGCATCCGCCCGCCCACGCTCGGGAGGCGCTCCACCATCACCACCTCGTGACCCGCGTCCCCCAGGTCCACCGCGGCGGTGATGCCGGCGATGCCGCCGCCGATCACCAAGACGCGTTGCTTGTCGTGTGCCATGGGGCGCCCCTACAGGCCCTTGGCGGCCAACACCGGCCGCGGATCCGCGTGGTGGCGGCTTACGTCCAGGTCCTCGAGGCTGCCCCCCAGGGCCAGCGCCAGGAGCTGGGTGAAGTACAGCACCGGCACGCCTTTGAAGCCCTGCTCGGCCTGGGCCATCTCGCCCTGGCGGTCTTCGAGGTTGAACTGGCACAGGGGGCAGGCGGTGATCAGGAGGTCGGCGCCCCGCTTCTGGGCCGAGCCGATGATCTCCCGGGAGCACCGGGTGGCCATGGCGTCGGAGTGCACCACCTGGAAGGCCCCGCAGCACTCCGCCTTCATGGGGAAGTCCACCGGCTCGCCGCCCAAGGCACGGATCAGGTCTTCAAAGATCGACGGATTGTCGGGGTCGTCCATCTGGAGCTCGGCCTTGGGGCGCAGGAGCAGGCAGCCGTAAAAGGGCGCGACCTTGAGGCCCTTGAGCGGCTTCTCCACCTTGGCGGCCAGCGCCGCAAAGCCGATCTCGTCCCGCAAGAGCTCCAGGTAGTGGACCACCTCCAGGTCGCCCTGGTAGGTCTCCTCGATGAAGCCGGTGACCTTCTCGCGGCGCTCGCCGTTGGTCTTCATCACGTGGTTGGTGCGCTTGAGCACGTTGTGGCACACCGCGCACAGGGTCACGAGCGTCTCGCCGGCCTGGCGGCCCCGGGCCAGCACCCGGGTCGGCGACGCCAGGGCGATGTCGTTGTCCTCGGCCAGGGGAAAGGTCGCCCCGCAGCAGGTCCAGTACGGCATCTCCTCGAGGGTGAAGCCGAGCTTCTCCCCCGCCCGCTTGCCGGCCTCGTCGAAGCTCTTGCCCTTGGTGTAGAGAGTGCAGCCAGGGAAGTACGTATAATTCATGGCGCCCTCGATGGGTTTTTTCTTGACAGAATAACAGGATATTCAGGATGAAAACCCAGAAAGCCTATGCTGCCCTGCCATTGCTTCAAGCAAGACCGGGGTTCTCGACAGGATAACAGGATGTTCAGGATGAAAACCAAACCCAGAAAACGAAAACATATCCTGATTTATCCTGCCTTATCCTGTTATCCTGTCAAAAATTCCCTAACTAAGCGAAAGGAACTTCCTATACCCGCTGATGAGCGCGATCTGGGGCGCCTTCGCCAGGTACTCCTTCGAGAACTTGCGGATCTCGATCTCGTTTTGTCCCTTGCGCAGCTGCAGGATCCGGATCGCCTCCATGATCCGCGCCAGGTCCACCCCCTTGGGGCAGACGCTCATGCACTGGAGGCACGAGGCGCAGATCCACGGGGTGTTGGCCGCGAAGACCTTGTCGTCGAGCCCGAGCTGCAGGTAGCGGATCACCTGGTTGGGGAGCATGTCCATCTCGGGGGTCGCCGGACACGCCGCCGAGCACTTGCCGCACTGGTAGCAGGCGTACACACTCTGGCACGAGACCTCTTCGACCTTGCGGATCCGCTCGTTGCGGACCTTGTCACCGCTCAGTTTCGTTCGCATCGACTACCTCTCGGACCGTCGTGGGAGCGCCGCCCCGGCGCGATCTCCTCTGGGGCCGCGGCCGAAGCCGCCCCTACCGCTGGTACTTCTTCCGGCCGTCCGCGTACTCGTCGCCCCCGTGGCAGTCGTTGACCACCACCGCGGGGAAGTCCTCCACCGTCAGTCGGCGGATCGCCTCGGGGCCCAAGTCCTCGTACGCCACGATCTCGGCGGCCCGGATGCGCTGGGCGATCAGCGCCCCGGCCCCCCCCACCGCGGCCAGGTACACCGCCTTGTGTCGCTTCAGCGCGTCGGTCACCTCGACCGCGCGCTTGCCCTTGCCCACCATGCCCTTGAGGCCGTGCTCGATGAGGAGCGGGCTGTAGGGGTCCATCCGGTAGGAGGTGGTTGGCCCCGCCGAGCCGATGGGCCGGCCGGGGGGCGCCGGGGTCGGGCCCACGAAGTACACGATCTGGCCCTTGAGATCGAAGGGCAGGGGCTTGCCCTGGCGGATCAAGTCGGCGAGCCGGGCGTGGGCGGCATCCCGAGCGGTGTAGAGATCCCCCGAGATCAGCACCTGGTCGCCGGCCTTGAGGCCCAGGACGTCGGCGTCGGAGAGCGGGGCGCGCAAACGGATGGGCTCGGCCATGGCTTAGAGCTCCACTTCCTGGTGGCGGGCGGAGTGGCACTGGATGTTCACCGCCACCGGCAGGCTCGCGATGTGGCAGGGGTGGACCTCCACGTGCACGTCGAGGCTGGTGGTGGTCCCCCCCAGGCCCTGGGGCCCGATGCCGAGGCGGTTGACCGAGGCGAGGAGCTCCTCCTCCAAGGCCGCGTAGTAGGGGTCGGGGTGCCGCTGCCCGAGGGGGCGCAGGAGGGCGAGCTTGGAGAGGTACGCCGCCACCTCGAAGGTGCCGCCGATGCCCACGCCGACGATCGTCGGCGGGCACGGGTTGGGGCCGGCCTGGCTCACCCGGTCGAGGACGAAGCGCTTCACCCCCTCCACCCCGTCGGCGGGCCGGAGCATGGCGATGCCGCTCATGTTCTCGCTGCCGCCGCCCTTGGGGGCGAAGGTGACCTTGAGGTGCTCCCCGGGCACCAGCTTGAGGTGGATGACCGCCGGGGTGTTGTCGCCGGTGTTGACCCGCCGCAAGGGGTCCTTGACGATGGACTTGCGGAGGTAGCCTTCCTGGTAGCCCTGGCGGATGCCCTGGTTCACGGCCTCGGTGAGGTCACCGCCGACCAGGCGGACGTCCTGGCCGAGCTCCACGAACACCACGGCAAAGCCGGTGTCCTGGCACAGGGGCAGCTTCTCCTCCCGGGCGATGCGGGCGTTTTCGGTGAGCTGGTCGAGGATGTCCCGGCCGGTGGGGCTCTCCTCCCGCGCCTTGAAGCGCGCGAAGGCCTCCAGCACGTCGGCGCCGAGCTCGGTGTTGGCCGCCACGGCCATCCGCCGCAGGGCCTCGGTGATCTCCCGGACGTCGATCTCTCGCATGGGCTGCCTTCGTCGCTGGTGATCGGGCCGCCGGCCCTTGCCGCAAGGACCGGGCGGATGCTAGCACCCGCCCCCAGACTTTAGCAAGAGTAAAAAACTGTAGTATGACTAAAAACAGCCCCGCGGTCGCGCCCCGCGGGCCCCGGTTTTCCCTTGTGGCGTTGAATACTTGCGCTCCGGGTGGCCACCGGAAACGGCCCCCGCCCCAGCCGGAGAGCCCGCGGATCATAACGGCGGTTTCGCGAGAAGTGAAGTTTATAATTCTTATGCCTTGTGCAAGCTTTTCTAACGCTCACACTCCTCCCGCAAGGCCCGGAACAGAAGCTCCGTCAGGACCCGGCGGGGGTGCCTCTGCCGCTCGTACAGCCCCACCCGGCGCTGGAGCTGGGGCTCGCCCAGGGGCAGCACCGAGAACCGCTTGCGCGCCAGCGCCAGCCGCGCCCGGTTGAAGGGCACCACGGCCACCCCCAGCCCGGCCTCCACCAGGCTCAAGACCGCCTCCAGGGAGTCGAGCTCCATCACCTCCCTGGGCCGGATGCCCCGGGCCATCAGGTGCCCCTCCACCAGGGCCCCGGTCCAGGCGGTCTTGTCGAACTGGACGAAGGGCAGCTCGGCAAAGAGCGCCGCATCGTCGGGGGGTGCCGCGGTCCTCGGCCCCACCACGTAAAACGGCTCCACGTCGTAAGGGCGCCAGGCGCAGTGGGCAGGCACCGCGTAGGGGGGCTCGCTGATCAGGGCCGCGTCCACCTCCCCCTCCTCCACCAGGGGCGCCAGGCCGTCGGAGATCCCCGAGCGGATGCGCACCTGGAGCGCCCCGTGCTCCCCCTTGAGCCGAGCCAGCACCCGGGGCACCGGGCCGGTGAGCGCGGTGGGGATCACCCCCAGCTCTAGGACGCCCCCCACCTCCCGCCCGGGGTCGAGCTCGGCGGCCAGGCCGTCGACCAGGGCGAGGATCTCCTCGGCCCGGGCCAGGGCCAGCCGGCCCGCCGCGTTGAGGCGCGGGCTGCGGCCGCTGCGGTCGAAGAGCTCGGCGGCGAGCTCCTCTTCCAGCCCCTTCATCTGGAGGCTCACCGCCGCCTGGGTGAGCCCCAACTGCTCGGCCGCCGCCGAGAAGCTGCCCTTGCGGGCGATGACGGTGAGGGTGCGTAGGGCGCGCAGGGACATGGTGGGCCTCCTGGTGGTGGGTGGGTCGCCGCCCCCATCTTCGCCCCGCCCGACCGACTGTCAATCGGCTTCCAATCTTGGCCCACCATCGGCGTCCAAAATTGACCCACCCCAGGGTAAGCGATCACACCCCCGGGGGGTGGTCGACGAGATTTCTTGAAGCGGCTTCACTTTTCGCGGGACATCTTCGCCTCGAAAGGGTACCCTCCAATCGCGAAGGAGGGTGCTGTGCATGGCGAAGCCGCCACGACCGTCTCGGACCCGTGGGAAGGATTCCCCGAGGCCTCCGATTGCGCCGGAGCTTCCGGAGGGCGTGCTGAACGACTTGCCCCCTCTCGCGAAGAACTACATCGGGACACTCCGGGAACGGCTGGGCCACCTCGAGTCCGAGAAGGTGTGGCGCACCCGGCTTCCCGGACACAAGGTTGTAGTTCACGCGGCCTCCTT
>JBBIIA010000018.1:0-42664 GCA_037446775.1 Deltaproteobacteria bacterium | reverse complement strand
GGGCGAGACGTACTGCTGGAACTCCTTGAGGGTCTGGTCCCCCAGGTTCCCCCGGTCCACCAGGAAGAGCACCCGCCGGACGCCGGCGAACTTGATGAGCCGGTAGATGGCGCTGATGGCGGTGAAGGTCTTGCCCGAGCCCGTGGCCATCTGGATGAGCGCCCGGGGCCGGTTGGCGGCGAGGGACGCCTCCAGGTTGCGGATGGCCCGGATCTGGGCGGGCCAGAGGCCATCTTCGACGAGGGGGCGGGCCTGGGGCAGGCGCCTCAGGTGGGCGCGCAGGGTCTGGGGTGTGCCGTAGGCGTCGTCGACCGCCACCCCTCGAGAGTGGCCGTGGGTCGCGGTACGGTCGGCGGCGAGCGGAAGGGCCGCCGCCTGTTCCAAGACCGCCGCCAAGTGCTCTGGCCGATGAAAGGCGAAGACATTCCGCGCCCGGGGCTCGGGGTCCAGGCGGTTGGTGACCCGGGTCTCGACCCCGGTGGACTGGTAGTGGAAGGGGAGCGGCCGGTGCCAGGCCGGGAGCGCCGCGGGGAGGCCCTCGGTGTACTTCTTGGACTGGACTTCGACCCCGGAGAGGGTGGCGCCGGCCTTCTTGGCCTCGATCACCCCGGCGGCCTTGCCGTCGACGTAGAGCAGGTAGTCGGCGGTGCCGTGGCCCGGGGCCAGGGGGAACTCCCGGATCGCCACGCCGCGGGTGGCGTGGATGTTCGCCGCCGTGACGTCGGAGACCCGCCACCCCGCCGCCCCCAGCAGGGCGTCGATGCTCTGTCGGGCCTTCTGCTCGGGGGTCACGGGGCCACCGCTGCGGCGACGCTCGGCGTGCGCCCCCCTCGGGACTCCTTTCCGACGCCTGTTTCCCGGTTCCCCCGCATGGCGGCTCCTCCGGCTGGATCGTGGCGGAGCCTTTGTACGCCCGGCCCGGACCCACGGTCAACGCCGTTCGACGTCGCGGCGCCGGGAGGGGGTTGGTTCACAGCCTCCTCGATCAGGACAGCCGGCCCTTGAAGTCCTCGTAGCCGAAGCGGCGGATCACCTGGAGTTCGTCGGTGTCCGGGTCGTAGGTGGCGATGGCGGGGAGCTGGACGCCGTTGAAGGTGGTGTTCTTCACCATGGTGTAGTGGGCCTGGTCCAAAAAGGCGAGGCGGCTGCCGACCCGGAGGGGCTCGTCGAAGGACCAGTCGCCGATCACGTCGCCCGCCAGGCAGGACGGCCCCGCGAGGCGGTAGGTGTGGGCCCGGGCGCCCGGGTCGAAGCCCCGGTGGAGGGGCGGGCGGTAGGGCATCTCCAGGACGTCGGGCATGTGGCACGCCACCGAGAGGTCGAGGATGGCGATGGGCACGCCGTTGTGGACCACGTCGAGGACCTCCCCCACCAGGGCGCCCGCCCCCAGGACCACCGCTTCCCCGGGCTCCAGGTACACCTCGACCCCGTAGGTGTCGCGGAAGTGCCGCACCAGGGCGACCAGGCCGTCGAGGTCGTAGCCCGGCCGGGTGAGGTGGTGGCCGCCCCCGAAGTTGAGCCACTTGAGCCCGGGCAAGAGCGCCCCGAAGGCCTCCTCGAAGGCCTTGGCCGTGCGGGCCAGGGGTTCGAAGAGCTGTTCGCACAGGGTGTGGAAGTGCAGGCCCTCGACCCCGGCCAGGGAGCGGCCCTCGAAGTCGGCCCGCCGGATGCCGAGGCGCGACCCCGGGGCACAAGGGTCGTACAGGGGGGTGTGGCCCTCGGAGTGCTCCGGGTTGACCCGCAGCCCCACCGACACCCGGCCCTCCCGGGCGGCGGGCTCCCAGAGGGGCCGAAAGCCTTCGAGCTGGGCGAAGGAGTTGAACACCAGGTGGTTGGAGGTGGTGAGGAGCTCTCGGACGTCGCCGGCCTTGAGGCCGGCCGCGAAGCTGTGGACCTCGCGGCCGAACTCCTCGCGGCCGAGGCGCGCCTCCCAGGGGGAGCTGGCGCACACCCCGTGGAGGGTCTGGCGGAGCAGGGGGAAGGTGCTCCACATGGAGAAGCCCTTGAGCGCCAGGAGGATCTTCGCGCCGCTCCCCCGCTGCACCCGGTCTAGCACCGCGAGGTTGGCGCGGAGCACCCCGAGGTCGACCACGTAGCACGGGGAGGGGGCGAGGGCGAGGATGCGGTCGACGGCGATGGGGGTCATGGGCGGGTCCTCGCGGGGAGAAGGGGCAGGCCGCATGGTACACCCCTGGCCCGGGCGGGGGAACCGCCCTGGCTCCCGGCGGCGATCTTGGGTACCCTGCGCCCTCACCCGTTCCTCCGCGAGGGTCCCGTGGCACCTAGCCCCTTCGACGCGGTGGTCGACCGGCGCGACCGCTGCTCCTACAAGTGGAACCGCTACCGGGGCCGGGACGTGCTGCCCCTGTGGGTGGCGGACACCGACTTCGCGGCCCCCCCGCCGGTGCTGGAGGCCCTGCGGGGGTACCTGGACCACGGCGTGCTCGGCTACGTGCACCCCGACGAGTACGAGCCGGGGCGGGAGGCGGTGCGGGGCTGGTTGGCGCGGCGCCACGGCTGGGAGGTGGAGCCCGAGTGGATCGTCTGGGTGCCGGGGGTGGCGCCGGCGTTTCACGCCGCGTGCCGGGCCTGGGCCAAGCCGGGGGAGGCCGTGCTCCTCCAGACGCCCAACTACCCGCCGCTCCTGGCCGCACCGGCCCACCACGGCTTGACCCGTTTTGAGGTGCCGACGGTTTGCGTCGGCGGGCGGTGGACCCTGGACTTTGAGGCCCTGGAGCGCCTGGCCGCCGATCCCCGCTGCACCCTGTACATCCAGTGCAACCCGATGAACCCCTGCGGCACCGTGCTCACCCGGGCCGAGGTGGAACGCACGGCCGAGATCTGCCGCCGCCACGGGGTGATGCTGTGCTCCGACGAGATCCACGCCGACCTGGTGCTCGACCCCGGGGCCCGCCACGTCCCCGCGGGGGCCCTGCCCGAGGTCGGCCGTGGGACGGCGACCTTCATGGCCCCGAGCAAGACCTTCAACGTGGCCGGGCTCGGGGCCGCCTTCGCGATCATCCCGGACCCGGAGCTCCGCCGCCGCTTCGGCCGGGCCGCCGCCGGCCTGGTGCCCTGGGTGAACCTTTTGGGGCTGGTGGCCACCGAGGCGGCGCTCACCCGATGCGACCCGTGGCTCGCGGAGCTCCTGGCCTACCTGCGGGGGAACCGGGACCGGCTGTGCGGGGCCATCGCCGCCGTGCCGGGCCTCGCGGTGGTGCCGCCCCCGGCGACCTTCCTCGCCTGGGTGGACGCCCGAGGCTTGGGGGTGGAGGACGTGCAGGGAGCTTTCGAGGCGGTCGGCCTGGGGCCCTCCCCGGGCCGGGACTTTGGGGCCCCGGGCTACGCCCGCTTCAACTTCGGCTGCCCGCAAAGCACGGTGGAGGAAGCGGTCCGGCGGCTTGGTCGGCTGGCACCCTGAAACCCCGGTTAGCGCGGGCGCCACGCCGCGGCGCGGCTCTCGGCCTTGGCCACCTGGGCGGGGGGCATCTTGGCGGCCACCAGGGCCCGGTCCTCTTCGGCCATGGCCCGGTCCTCCCCGGCCAGGCCCCGGGCCGCCAGGGTGAACCAGAGGTACGCCTCGACCGGGTCCTGGGGCAGGCCGGCGCCCACCGCGTACAGGAGCCCGAGCCCGTACTGGGCGCCCGCGATCCCCTGCTCGGCGGCGAGGCGGGTCCACTTGGCGGTCTCCCCATCGTCCTGGCGGACCCCCTGGCCGTTGGCGTAGCAGACGCTCAAGTTGTACTGGGCCTCGGCGTGGCCCTTCTCCGCCGCCCGGCGAAACCAGACCACGGCTTCGGCCTCGTTGCGGGCCACCCCCTTGCCCTCCAGGTACGCCTCCCCGAGCTGGTTCTGGGCCCGGGGGTCCCCGGCCTGGGCGCGCTGCCGCAGGTCGCCGAGGTCCGCCCCCGCCCAGCCCACCGTGGCCCCCAGTACCGCCAGGGCCGCCACCCATCGCCACCTCGCCATGGTTCCTCCTCGTCCAGGGCCCCCGGGTTCCGGCGTAGCTTGCCTTCCCCGGGGCGGCAAACGCAAGCGGCGCGGGGGTCTAGACGAGCCGAGCCACCGCCTGGAGGCGCGCCCAGTCCTGGTCCACCTGGGCCTGGATCTCGTCCAGGTCCTCCCGGGAGAGGTGCTTGAAGCGCCCCTGGGCCTGGTAGTACTCGTCCACCAGGTAGCCCACCGGCTCGAGGTTGATGGTGTAGCGAACGCCGTCTTCGACCTCGTACAGGGGGAAGATCCGGGTCTGGACCGCCAGGCGGGCGAGCCGCACGCTGATCTCGGAGGGGACCTTCCAGCCGGTGGGGCAGGGGGCGTAGATGTGGAGGAAGCGGGTGCCCTTCAGCGCCGCCGCCCGCTGGACCTTGCGCACCAGGTCCTCGGGATAGGCGATGGAGGCGGTGGCGGCGTAGGGGATGCGGTGGGCGGCGAGGATCTGGAGGATGTCCTTCTTGCGGCCGCGCTTGGGGCTGCCGGTGGGGGTGGTGGTGGTCCAGGCGCCGTAGGGGGTGGCCCCGGAACCCTGGGCGCCGGTGTTCATGTACGCCTCGTTGTCGTAGCAGACGTACAGGATGTTCTCGTCGCGCTCGGCGGCGCCGGAGAGGGCCTGGAGCCCGATGTCGAAGGTGCCCCCGTCCCCGGCCCAGGTGACCACCTGGGTCTCGTGGTCGCCCCGGGCATCCAGGCCCGCCCGGACGCCGCTGGCGGTGGCCGCCCCGGTCTCGAAGGCGGTGTGGAGGATGGGGACCTGGAGGGCGGAGGAGGGGAACGGCCCGGCGATGATGGACCAGCAGCAGGCCGGGACCACCAGGATCACCCGGTCCCCCAGGCCCTTGAGCAGGAAGCGCATGGCGATCACGGCGCCGCAGCCGGGGCACGCCAGGTGCCCCGGGGTCATGCGCTCGGTGGCGGGGAGGTCAATGGCCATGGACTCTTCCTCTCCCCCTCACGGCTTCAGGTCTACCCACAAGACGTCTTCCGGTGGGCCGGCCTGGGCCCGGGCGACGATGGCCCGCAGCGAGTCGGGGGTGACGTCCCGACCCCCCAGCCCCGCCACGAAGGGGTACAAGAGGGGGCGCCGGGGGAGGTTGGCGAGGCTCGCCCGGAGCTCCTGGGCGAAGATGCCCCCGAAGCCGAAGGAGAGGTTGCGGTCGACCACGGCCACCCGCTCGTAGGGGCCCAGGACCCGGCGGACCTCCTCCTGGGGGAAGGGCCGAAAGAGCTTGAGCTTCACCAGGTCCACGGCCGGCCCCTCGGCGTTGAGGCTCGGCAGGGTGGCCCGAGCGGTGCCGGTGAGGGACCCCGTGGTCACCAGGGCCAGGGGCGCCCGCTCCCCCGCCCGGGCCGGGACCACCTCGAGGGCCCCGTAGCTCCGGCCGAACCGGCGCCCGAACTCGGCGTCGATCTCGCCGTAGGCGCCCACGGCCTCCTCCATGGCCTGCTGCATCTTGAAGCGGAACTCCAGGTAGTGGTCCGGGGGGGAGAGCTGGTTGAAGGCCCGGGGCTCGGCGGGGTCCAGGACCTCGGTCGGCTGCCACGGCGGGAGGAACTCGTCCACCTCGGCCTGCTCCGGCACGTCCACGGGCTCGCAGGTGTGGGACAAAAAGAAGGCGTCCAGGACCACCATGGCCGGCAGGCTCACCCGCTCGGCGAGCTTGAACGCCATGAGGATGGTGTCGAGGACCTCCTGGACGTCCTCGCAGTACAGCTGCATCCACCCGGTGTCCCGCTGGGAGAGGCTGTCGGTCTGGTCGGCCCAGATGTTCCACCCCGGCCCCATCGCCCGGTTGACCTCGGCCATCACCACCGGCAGCCGCGAACCGGCGGCCCAGTGGAGCATCTCGTGCATCAGGGCGAGGCCGTGGCTGGAGCTGGCGGTAAAGGAGCGGGCGCCGGCGAAGGCGGCGCCGATCACTGCCGCCATGGCGGAGTGCTCGCTCTCCACCCGGATGTACCGGGCGGGGAGCACCCCGTCGGCCACCAGCTCGGCCAGGCGCTCCACGATGTGGGTCTGGGGCGTGATGGGGTAGGCGCTGATCACCGCCACCCGGGCGAGCTCCACCGCGTGGCTGACCGCGTGGCTGCCCTCCAGCACCCGCTTCATCGGGGCTCCTCCTCCAGGACCATGGCGTTGCGCGGGCACTCCACCACGCAGACGCCGCACCCCTTGCAGTAGGCGTAGTCGATCTCGCGCCGGTCTCCCCCGGGGTCCCGCCGCACCGACACGTCGGGGCAGAAGAGGTAGCAGTTGTCGCACTGGTCGCAGACGCCGCAGTGGAAGCAGCGCTCGGCCTCCTGCCGCGCCAGGGCGCCGGAGATCCGCAGGGCCACCTCATCGAAGCCGGTCCGGCGCTCCTCCAGGCTGATCCGCGGCCGGGGGCGCCGCTCCTGGTAGCCAAAGTAAATGGTGTTGAGCTCCTCGAAGCGGACCACGTGGTCCTGGCGGCGGGCCCGGTCGCCGCCGCCGAGGCGGTTGAGGGAGATCGCCCCCCCCTTGCCGACCCGGATCGCCGGCCACACCTCGGCGAGACTCACGCCCCGAAGCTCGGCGTCGATCACCACCGCCGCCTCCTTCCCCGAGGCGATGGCCGTCACCACCGTCCGGCGGTCGTTGACCAGGTCGCCCCCGAGGTAGGTGGGGGGGCGCTCGGCCCAGGCGCCCCGGGGGACCACCCGGCGCAGGTGGAGGCCGGCCACGGCGGCCCCGTCGCCTGCGTGGAGCTCCGGGGGGAGGCCCTCGGAGGGGCCGGCGCCGACCGCCGCGTACACCGCGGTCACCGTCACGGTCACCGAGGGGTGTCCCGAGGGCACCACCCGGGCCCGTCCCCCCGCGGGGTCCTCCACGGCAAGCAGGGTGGTGAGGGTGAGGGCGATCCCGTCGGCCGCGGGGGCGAGGGCCTCGGGGGTGAGCAGGGTGCGCACCGGGATGCCCTCCTCCCGGGCCTCGGCGAGCTCGTCGGGCAGGGCGGGCAGGTCGGCCAGCCGCCGCCGGTAGTAGATGGTGGGCTCGGCGCCGAGGCGCACCAGCGCCCGGGCCACGTCCAGGGCGGTGTTGCCGCCGCCGATCACCGCCACCGGCCCGGCGACCGTAGGCCGCTGCCCCTGGCGCAGGGCGTCCAGGAGGCCGAGGCCGTCCCGGGCGAGCTCCTCGCCGGGGACCCCGAGGCGGGTGGCTGCCCACGCCCCCACCGCCAGAAAGACCGCGTCGTAGCCCCCGAGCTCCTCCCAGCCGAGGTCGGCGCCGAGGCGCCGCTCGGGGCAGAAGCGCACCCCCTCGGCGAGCACCAGGCCCGCCTCCCACGCCACGGTCTCGACGGGGAGCCGGTAGTCGGGGATGGCGTAGCGCAGCATCCCCCCGGGCTCGCGCCGGGCGTCGAAGAGGTCGACCTGGTGGCCGAACCGGCGCAGGAAGCAGGCGGCGGTGAGGCCCGCGGGGCCTGCGCCCACCACCGCCACCCGCCGCCCCGAGGCCGGGGCGTGGCTGGGGGAGGGCTGTAGCCCCTGGCGGCGGGCCACGTCGGCGACGTGGCGCTCCAGGGAGGGGATCGCCACCGCCTCGTCGTACTCGCCGCGGTTGCAGGCGGCCTCGCACGGGTGGAAGCAGACCCGGCCGCAGGTCCCGGGCAGGGGGTTCTCCTCGCGGATGCGGCGCCACGCCCCCTCAAAGTCCCCCCGGCCGACCAGGAGCTCCACCAGGGCCACGTCCTCCCCGGCGGGGCACGCCTCGCCGCAGGGGGCCACCTTGTCCTGGTAGCGGGGGCGCAGGAAGCGCCAGGAGCCGGTGTGGTTCCACGCCATGGTGCCCGAGGAGCGGCTGAGGGGGGGGAGGTCCGCGGCCCCCCGGTAGGTCACCCGGCTCACGGCGAGCCCGGGGCCGGGGCGAACCGGACGCTCTCGTGGGCCTCCCGGGCGGCGTTGCGGTTGGCCTCGTGGTGGGAGGGGACCTCTTGGTCGATGGCGGCGCACACCGCGTCGATGGACACCAGGCCGGTGGCGCGGGCGAAGGCGCCGAGGATGGCGGTGTTGACGATGGGGTGGGTGCGGGACCCGAGGCCGTGGCGGACGGCGATGGGGCTCGCGTCCACGGCGCAGGCGGCAAAGCCGCGGAAGCGCTCGAAGCTCCCGGGATCCCGATCGGTGTTGAGCAGGACCACCCCCCCGGCCTTGAGGCCCCGGGCGACGTCCACCACCTCCACCAGGGTGGGGTCCATGACCACCACGTGGTCCGGGGTGTACACGTTGGTGCGCAGGAGCACCTTCTGGTCGTCCACCCGGATGTAGGCTTCCACCGGGGCCCCCCGCCGCTCCACGCCAAAAGCCGGAAACGCCTGGACGTGCTTGCCTTCGAGAAAGCACGCCACGGCGAGGATGTTGGAGGCCACCACCGCCCCCTGCCCGCCCCGCCCGTGGAAGCGGATCTCGGTCACGGCCTCACCCCTTCTCCCCGGCGTACACCACCACCAGGGCCCGGGCCGGCCCCGACCCGGCGCTGCGGAAGGCGTGGGAGACGTCCGACTCGAAGTACAAGCAGTCCCCGGGTTTGAGGGTCTTGAGCTCGTCCGGGGTGCGAAACTCCAGCTCCCCCTCCAGGAGGTACACGCACTCCTCTCCCTCGTGGGAGTAAAAGACCATGTCCTGCTTCTCCATGGGCCCAAAGGTCACCAGGAGGGGCTGCATGTGCTTGCGTGCCTTGTGGAGCTCGAGGGACTCGTAGGTGTAGCCCACCTCGCTCGCGTCCTGGTGGGGGCGGCGGGTGAAGCGCTTGCGCTCCGAGGCCCGGGTCAGGGCGATGCGCTCCTCCTTCTCCTCCGCCTGGAAGAAGTGGGAGATCCCCACGTCCAGGGCCCGGGCGATCTTGAGTAGCGTCGCCACCGGGGGCATGACGTGGCCGTTCTCCACCTGGGACAGGAGGGGCTTGGAGAGCCCGGTCTTGCCCGACAGGTCCTGGAGGGTGTAGCGGCGCTTCTGCCGGAGCTCCCGGATCTTGGCGCCGATGCCGAGGTCTTCGAGGGCGGGGTCGATCTGCTTGGCCATGGGCGTCGCCGCTCCTTGCTGGGGGAGAGCCGACCGGGGCGTGGCCCGGGACCCCACTCTTGCCGAGAAGCGAGGTTTCGTCAAGCTCAGGGATGGTTTGACGCGGTCAATTCACCGACCTGGATCCCCCCGCAGGATCGGCGACGGGCCCGGGGAGCCCTGGGCCGGTCGGAAGGGACCCCGGGGCCGTGTTTGGCTACGGCCACTCCCCGTGTTATTCTGCGCCGCCTCCCACCGGGAGCGGCGACACCGAAACCCACGAGAGGAGCCACCCATGGGCGCGAGCAAGGGCGAGACCTACTTCCGGCAGTGGAACGAATCGGAAGCCATCGCCAACCGCATGCTCTCGATCTTAAACGAGCTGCGGGTGGACCGGGGGGTGCTCGGGCACGTGTACGGCCGCTCGGTGGCCAAGGTCAGCTCGGTGGAGCTCCTCAAGGTCCATCGCCACGCGCGCCTGGTGCTCGGCCGCGAGCTGACGGTGCAGGACACCATGCCGGTGCTCCAGGCGGTGGCGGCCCTGGACCTCGGGCCGTGCCGGATCGACCTCGGCAAGCTCACGGTGAAGTACCAGTCCCTGGGGGACGACCGACCGGCGCTGGACGCCTTCGTCCGCACCGAGCTCGCGGCCGCCCTCACTGGGGTGACCCCGGTGCTCGCCCGGCCCCAGGACGTGGTCCTGTACGGGTTCGGGCGGATCGGGCGGCTCCTGGCGCGGATCTTGGTGGACAAGACCGGCCGGGGGGACAAGATCCGGGTCCGGGCCACGGTGGTCCGGCCTTCCCGGGAGCCCGACCTGAAGAAGCGGGCGGCCCTGTTTCGCCTCGACTCGGTCCACGGGCCCTTTCCCGGCACCACCATGGTGGACGAGGAGGAGAACGCGATCGTCGCCAACGGCAACCTGATCCGGGTGCTGTACGCGGACGGCCCCGGCGAGATCGACTACACCCGCTACGGCATCGAGGACGCCATCGTGGTGGACAACTCGGGCAAGTGGCGGGATCGGGCGGGCCTCGGCCGGCACCTGGAGGCCCCGGGGGTGAAGAGCGTCCTCCTCACCGCCCCGGGCAAGGGGGACATCCCCAACATCGTCTACGGGGTCAACCACGCCACCCTCGACCCCGGGGAGCGCGTGGTGTCGGCGGCCTCCTGCACCACCAACGCCATCGTGCCGGTGCTCAAGGTGTTGCACGACCGGTTCGGGGTCGCCGGGGGGCACCTGGAGACCGTCCACGCCTATACCAACGACCAGAACCTCATCGACAACTTCCACAAGAAGGCCCGTCGGGGCCGTTCGGCGCCCCTGAACATGGTCATCACCGAGACCGGCGCCGCCGCCGCGGTGGCCAAGGTCCTCCCGTTCCTCCAGGGCAAGCTCACCGGCAACGCCATCCGGGTACCCACCCCCAACGTCTCCCTGGCCATCTTGCAGCTGCGGTTCGAACGGGCGACCACCCGGGAGGAGCTCAACGACTACCTGCGGCAGGTGGCCCTGGACAGCCCCCTGATGAACCAGATCGACTTCACCACCTCCCCGGACATCGTCAGCTCCGACCTGATCGGGTCGCGCCACGCCGGGGTGGTGGACGGGGAGGCCACCATCGTCAACCAAGCCGACGGCCGCCACGCGGTGCTGTATGTCTGGTACGACAACGAGTTCGGGTACGCCTGCCAGGTGATGCGGCTCTTGCAGCGGATGGCCGACATCCGGCTGCCGGAGCTGCCGACCTGACGAGCGAGAGCTGCGGTTTTGGAGCGTGGGGAGTGGGGGGGGTGGACGGGGTGGACGGAGTGGACAGGATGGACAGGATGTCTTGGGACTGCCTCCCGCCAACATCCTGAACATCCTGTCATCCTGTCCAAAACCCCCCGTTACCAGCAGAGCTGGAGCAGGAAGGTCCCTTAGTATTAGGACACCCGCTCGAACCGGGCCTGGGGGGCTCCGCACACCGGGCACTTGTCGGGGGCGCTGCCCTCGTGGGTGTGGCCGCACACCCCGCAGACGTAGTAGTCGAAGGCCTCCTGGGCCTGGCCCAGGGCCGCCGCGGCCTTGCGGAACAGCCCCTCGTGGGTCTTCTCTACCTCCCACGCCCACTTGAAGGTCGACAGGGCGGCGCGATTCGCTTCGGCTTCGGCGTCCTTGATCATCGCCGGGTACATCTCGAGGACCTCGTGGCTCTCCCCGGAGATCGCCTCGGTGAGGTTCTCGGCGGTGCTCCCCACGCCCTTCATGGCCCGCAGGTGGTTGTGGGCGTGGACGGTCTCGGCGGCGGCCGCCGCCCGAAAGAGCTTGGCCACCTGGGAGTGGCCCTCGTCGTCGGCCTTCTTGGCGAAGGCGAGGTAGCGGCGGTTGGCCTGGGACTCGCCGGCGAAAGCGGCCTTGAGGTCTGCGAGGGTCTTGGACATGGGAACTCCTCCTGATCGAGTAGGTGGGCGCCACGGGCGCGGGCCGAGGGACTAAAACGCTAACCGCGTGAGTCAGAGTTGTCAAGGTGCCCGCGTCCAGGGCCGCGGGCACCGGGGCACCCTACCACCGCCGGCCCCTAGCGCAAGCGCTCCACCCGGGCGGGTTTTTCGGGGGGAGGTCGGTCGGCCTGCAGGGCCCGCTGGAGGTCGGCGGGGATGGTTCGGGGCCGGCCGGTGGCGGCGTCCAGGTACACCCAGTCGGTTTCCCCCTCGGCGAGCACGGCGCCGTCGGCGATCCTCAGGAAGCGGTACCGGCGCAGCGAGCGCACCTTGCGGAAGTCGCTGACCCAGGTGACCAGGGCCACCGCGTCGCCGGCGAGGGCCGAGCGGAGGTACTCGACCCGGTGGCTGCGCACCACCCAGGTGCCGCCGTCCGCCGCGGCCAGGGCCGTCCCCCCGGACGCCTCGGCGTGGCGCGTGGCCCCGTCCTGCATCCACTGGACGTAGACCACGTTGTTGACGTGGCCGTTGCCGTCCAGGGCCTCGGCGGGCACGGTGAACTCGTGGCGGTAGGTCCCGGCGCCCGGGGCCTCCTCCCGCGCCGGCCGCCCTGCCGTCCCCGTCATCCGGCCCCCCCGTCCCGCCCGGCCGCCGCCTCCACCGGCAGGGGGTCGAGGCGGGCGGCCCCGGGCACCAGGCCCAGGGCCCGGGCCTCGGCGGCGAAGCGGGCGAGGCCCTCCCGGTGCCAGGCGGTGAGGTCGTAGGAGATGGTGTGCCAGTACGCCCGCAGGGCCTCCTCCCCGAGCCAAGCGGCTTCCGGGGCGTGGGCGGCGTAGGCGGGGTACGAGCGGTAGGCGCGCTGCCGGGCCCGCACCAGGCTGCGGTAGAAGGTCCGCACCGCCTCGGGGTGGGCCGCGAAGACGTCGCGTCGGCACAGCCACAGGGCGAAGACGAAGGGGGTGCCGGTCCACTCGAACCACAGGGAGCCGAGATCCAGGGCGTGGGGCCAGGCGCCGGTGCGGGCTTCCCGCAGGGCCCGGTCGCCGATCCACAGCTCGGCGTCGCAGCCCGGGCCGGGCTCCCGGTAGGTCGGCCGCAGGCCCAGGTGGCGCTCCAAAAGGACCCGCAGGAGCACCACCGAGGTGGCCGAGGCGGGGGAGAGGCCCACCGGGCGGCCGGCCAGGGCCTCCACCGGGACCCGGCTGAAGAGCACCACCGACGCCACCTCGCCGATGGAGGAGATGGAGAGGTCGGGCAGAAAGCCGTACAGCTCCGGATGCTCCAGGAGCTCCACCGAGGAGGAGGGGGAGAGGTCCAGGCGCCCCTCCCGGAGCTGGCGGTTGAGCTCGGTGGGCACCCCCCGCACGTACTCCACGCCCCCCGTGCTGCCCTCCTCCAGGGCCAGAAACATGGGGGTGCAGTTGGCGAAATCGATGCGGCCCACCCGCAGGGGGCGGGTCACGGCCGGACCAGCCGGTCGGCGGCCCGGTAGAGCCCGATGACGGTCTTGGCGTCCCGAAGCTCCCCGGAGCGGGCCCGGGCCAGGGCGTCGGCCCAAGGCACCCAGTGGACCTCGATGACCTCGTGGACCTCGTGCTGGGTGGGCACGGGATCGAGTTCCCGGGCCAGGTACAGGTGGATCACCTCGTCGCAAAACCCCGGGGTCGACCAGATCGACCCGAGGGGCTCCCAGGTGCCCGCGCGTACCCCGGCCTCCTCCTCGAGCTCCCGGCGGGCGGTGTCGGCCGGGTCTTCGCCGGGGTCGAGCTTGCCGGCGGGGAGCTCCCAGATCCAGCCGCCGGCGGCGTGGCGCCACTGGCGCACCAGGCACACCCGGCCCGCCGCGTCCACGGCGGCCACCGCCGCGCCCCCCGGGTGGCGAACGACCTCTAGGGTGGCGGTGCGGCCGTTGGGCAGCTCCGCCTCCTCGATCCCCAGGTCCACGACCCGGCCGCGGTGCACCGGGGTTCGGCGGGTGGACACCTTCTTTTCTCCTCTGCTAGAGTACAGCTTACCCTTTCCCCTCCTGGGCGCGGGGTAGCCTACCCGCCGCCCCGCGAGCGGGTCAAGCCGACCGAGGCCGACGAACCGTGACCGCTTTTCCTTCCCTCCGGGAGTTCGTGGCCGCCCTGGAGGCGGCCGGGGAGCTCGTCCGGGTGCCCCAGCCCCTCTCCCCGGTCCTCGAAATCGCCGCCCTGGCCGATCTCGCCATGAAAGAGCCCGGGGGCGGCAAGGCGCTGCTCATCGAACGGCCCGCTGGGGGCGGCGCCCCGGTGCTCGTCAACGCCTACGGCAGCCGTCGGCGCCTGGCGCTCGCCCTGGGGGTGGCGGACGTGGAGGAGATCCCCCGGCGGATCGAGGCGCTGCTGCACGTGGCCCCGCCCCGGGGCCTGGGGGACGTGGTGCGCCTGTTGCCGACCCTTCTGGAGCTGAAGGGCGTGCCGCCCCGGCGCTACCGGGGCCGGCCCCCGTGCCAGGAGGTGGTGTGCCGGGGCGACGAGGTGGACCTGACCCGCCTGCCGGTCCTCACCTGCTGGCCCGGGGACGGCGGCCCCTTCGTCACCCTGCCGTGCGTCTTCACCCGGGACCCCGAGACCGGCCGCCAAAACGTGGGGATGTACCGGCTCCAGGTCTACGACCGGCGCACCACGGGGATGCACTGGCACATCCACAAGGACGGCAGCCGGACCCACCTCACCCACCGGCGGGCGGGCCGCCGCATGGAGGTCGCGGTGGCCATCGGCACCGACCCGGTGGTCACCTACTGCGCCACCGCGCCCATGCCCCCCGGGGTGGACGAGCTCCTCCTGGCGGGGTTCATCCGCCGAAAGCCCGTGGAACTCGCCCGCTGCCTCACCGTGGACCTCCAGGTGCCGGCCACCGCCGAGATCGTCCTGGAGGGGTACGTGGAGCCCGGGGAGGAGCGGATCGAGGGGCCCTTCGGGGACCACACCGGGGTGTACTCCCCCGCCGAGCCCTACCCGGTCTTCCACGTCACCGCCGTGACCCACCGCAGGAACCCCCTGTACTTTGCCACCGTGGTCGGCATCCCCCCCATGGAGGACGCCTGGCTCGGCTGGGCCACCGAGCGGCTCTTCCGGCCGCTCCTCAGGACCCAGTGGCCCGAGGTGGGGGAGCTGCACCTGCCCCCCGAGGGGGTCTTCCACAACCTGGCCTTGGCCACCCTGGACAAGCACTACCCCTTCCAGGCCCGGCGCCTGTTCCAAGGCTTCTGGGGGGCCGGCCAGATGAGCTTCACCAAGCTTTTGGTGGCGCTCGATCCCGACGTGGCGGTGAGCGACCACCGGGCGGCGGCCCGGGCGGTGCTCGACCGGCTCCGGCTCCCCGGGGGCCTGGTGCGGGCCGAGGGGGTGCTCGACGCCCTGGACCACGCGAGCCCCCAGCCCCTGTGGGGCGGCAAGCTCGGCTTGGACGCCACGGCACCGGTGCCCGGGGAGCCTGGCTGGGGCGAGCCCCTCCCGGCCACCGCTCCGGCCCCTACCGAGGCCGAGGTCCGGGCGGCCCTCTCGCCCCGCTTCCCCGGCCTCGCCGCCTGCCGGCTCCCGGTGCCCGAGGCGCGCCTCACCCTGGCGCTTTTGGTGCTGGCCAAGGGTCGGCCCGGGGAGGGGGCCGAGCTGGCCCGGGCGGCACTGGCGCTGCCGGGCATCGACATCGCCGTCGCCGTGGATGGCACCGCCACCGACCCCCTGGCCCTGCTGGCCTGGCGGGCCCTCTCCAGCCTCGACCCCGGGCGGGACGTGGCGGTGCTCGGCGACCGCCTGGCGGTGGACGCCACCGCCAAGGGCCCCGGGGAGGGGTACCACCGGGGCTGGCCCGCCGAGGTCGCCCATCCCCCCGAGGTCCGGGCCAAGGCCGAAGCGGTCGCCCGGGACCTGAAGCTCCTGTAGGAGGACGCCATGGCCGATCCCCACCCGCCCTGCGACGACCTGGCCGCCGAGCAGCTCCTGTGCCAGGCCACCCAGAGCCACACCCGCCAGTACCGGGACGAGCTCCCCGCGGTCATCGAGGCGGTGGTGGCGAGCTGCCGCGCCGAGCCCACCATCGCCCACGTGGACGCCGCCCTCATCCCCTCCAAGGAGGAGGTGACCCAGCTCGTGGGGCGGCTCCTGGATCTGGTGTTTCCCGGTTTCTTCGCCAACCAGGAGATGGACTGGGGGAGCCTGCCTTACCACGTGGGGGAGCAGGCGACCCGGGTCTTCGAGCGGCTGAGCCTCCAGGTCTCCCGGTCGGTGCGCCACGAGTGCCGGCGCACCGCGAGCCTCTGCTCCCACTGCCTGGACACCGGCCAGCGGGAGGCCCTGGAGTTCCTGCGCCAGCTCCCCGCGGTGCGCAGCCTGGTGGCCGGGGACGTGCGGGCCGCCTTTCGGGGCGACCCGGCGGCCAAGAGCCACGACGAGGTGGTCTTCTGCTACCCCGGCTTGTACGCGGTGGCGGTGCACCGCCTCGCCCACGTCTTGCACCTCCAGGGGGTGCCGCTCTTGCCCCGGATGATGACCGAGCACACCCACGGCCTCACCGGCATCGACATCCACCCCGGGGCCCGGATCGGCTGCGAGTTCTTCATCGACCACGGCACCGGGGTGGTGATCGGCGAGACCTGCGTCATCGGCGACCGGGTCACCCTGTACCAGGGGGTGACCCTGGGGGCCCTGTCCTTTCCCCGGGACGAGGAGGGGAGCCTGGTGCGCAACACCAAGCGCCACCCCACCATCGAGGACGACGTGGTGATCTATTCGGGCGCCACCATCCTGGGGGGCACCACCGTGGTCGGCCGGGGCTGCGTCATCGGCGGCAACGTCTGGCTCACCGAGAGCGTCCCCCCGGGCACCAAGGTGACCGTGGAGGCCCCCCGGCTGGTGTACCGCCAGGCCCGGGACGGGACGTGACCGCAAGGCCGGTCCCCCTGGCCCTGGCCGCCCTGCTCGGCGCGGCCCTGCCGGCCCGGGCTGGCGTCCCCTGGGAGCCCCCGGGGTGGCGGGTGCCCCCCGCGACCGCGGCGGAAGAGTCCACGAGCGCCCCGGCCGTCGCGCTCTCCTGGGCCGTGGGCGCCTACCGGGCCACCATCAGCCGGGTGGACGGCGACCGCTGTCCGAGCCACCCCACCTGCTCCGCTTACGCCCTGGAGGCGGTGGGGCGGCACGGGGCGCTCCTGGGGGCCGTGCTCACCGCCGGGCGGCTCCTCACCGAGGCGGACGAGCCGGCGTTCGCTCCGCGCATCTTCGTCGGAGGCCGGTGGCAGACCTACGCCCCCGTGGAGGACGACCTCGCCTTCCTCCGGGGGCCCCTTGCGCCGTAGCCTGGTCGCCGGCGCCGCGGCCGTGCTCCTGGCCGTGGCCGCGCCGGGCCGGGCGGCGGGGCCCCCACCCCCGGCCTCCCCCGAGGGGCTCCTGCTCTTCGGCGAGGCGTTGCTGGCCCATGGGGACTCCTTCCGGGCGGCCACCGAGTACCTGCGCTTCCTGGTCCACTTCCCCGATCACCCCGAGGCGCCCCAGGCCCTGGGGGGGCTCGGCCAGGCGTACGCCGCCGCCGGGCGGTGGGACGACGCTGCCGGCGCTTTCGCCCGGCTCGCCGAGACCGACCCCGGGGCGCGCCTCCGGCTGGGGGCGGCCCTGTACCGGGGGGAGCGCTACGGGGACGCGGCCCGGGTGCTCCTGGCGCCGGGGGGCGACCCGGCCGCCGAGGTCCTCGGCACCCTGGCCCTCCTGCGCCAAGGAGAAGGCGCCGCCGCCGCCCGGGGGCCGCGTCCCGACCTGGCCGAAGCCTACCGGTCCCTGCCCCGGGTGAGCCCGGCCGCCGCCGGGGCTCTGGCGGCGGTGCTCCCCGGCGCCGGGCACTGGTACGCGGACCGCCCCCGGGACGCCGCGGTCGCCCTGGTGCTCAACGGCGCGACCCTCTGGGCGACCTGGGAGGCCGCCCAGAGGGAGCAGTGGGCCCTCGTCGGCGTCCTCGGCGTCCTGGAACTCGGGTGGTACGCTGGCAACGTGACCAGCGCCGTGACCGCGGCCCACAAGTGGAACCGCCGGGAGGAGGGCCGCTTCCTGCGCCGCTGGGAGGAGGGTGCGGTCCCCCGCTGGGGGGTCGCGCCGCTGCCGGGGGGCGTCGGCGGGACCCTGCGCTGGGAGTGGTGAAGACAGGAGGACGGAGTGCACGACGAGAGTTTCTTCTTCGTCAAGGTCGCCACCATCTGCCGCCGGAATGTGGTCACCTGCCAGACCGAAGCGCAGCTGGCGGACGTGGTGCTCACCATGCGGGATCGCAACGTCTCCGGCGTCGTCGTCTGCCGCGGGGACGACCCGGTGGGCATGATCACCGACCGGGACTTCCGGAACCAGCTCCTCTCCCTGTGCGGCAACCTGGACCGCCTGACGGCGGCGAACCTGATGACCCAGCCCCTGGTAACCCTCACCGAGACCGACTACGTCTTCGAAGCCCTGTACAAGATGGCCAAGCACAACATCCACCGGCTGGTGGTGGTGGACGGGGCGGGGCGCTTGCGGGGAATCCTCACCGACACCGACCTGATCGCCCTCCAGACCACCATGCCCCTGTATCTCAATCACGAGATCCAGGGCGCCCAGACCCTGGCCGACCTCAAGAAGGTCAACGAGCGCCTGGGCGAGGTGGTGGTGTACGCCTCCCGGTCCGGGGCCCGCACCCGGGACGTGGTGCGGCTGATCTCCCACTTTAACGACTCGGTGACCGACCGGACCATCGCGCTCTTGCAGAAGACCCGGGGGATCGAGCTCCCGGAGGGGGCGGCGTTCCTCGCCCTGGGAAGCGAAGGGCGCCGGGAGCAGACCCTGCGCACCGACCAGGACAACGCCGTCGTCTTCCGCGACGACCTGGGGTCCGAGGGGGAACAGCGGGTGGAGGCCTTTTCGGTGGCCCTGGTCAACGCCCTGGCCGAGATCGGGGTGCCCCGGTGCCCCGGCGGTACCATGGCGAGCAACCCCGAGTGGCGCCGGCCCCTCTCGGGGTGGGCCCGGGAGCTCGACCACTGGGTGAACACCCCGACGGCGGGCAGCATGGTGCGTTTCGGGACCTTTCAGGACCTGCGCACCGTCCACGGGGACCCGGAGCTGGAGCGCACCCTCAAGGAGCACCTGGTGACCACCGTCGGGCGCAACTCCATCTTCCTCGCCCAGGTGGCCAAGAACATCCTCAACTTCGGGGTGCCCCTCGGCTGGTTCGGGCGCATCAAGCTCGCGCCAGAGGGGGAGCACAAGGGCAAGCTCGACCTGAAGAAGGCCGGGATCTTCACCCTCACCGAAGGGGTGGCCCTCCTCGCCCTGGAGGCGGGGATCGTGGGCGGCGGCACCTGGGAGAAGCTCGACGCCCTCGAGGAGCGCAAGGTCGCGTCCGCGGAAGGCCTGGCGCGCGTGCGCCAGGCCTTCACCTTCCTCACCTACCTGCGCCTCAAGTCCCAGGTGCAAGCCATCGAGGCCGGGCTGGCGCCCGGCAACCACGTGGGCTTCGGGGAGATCTCCCTGGTGGAGCGGGAGCGCCTGAAGGGCGCCCTGCACGCGGTCAAGACCTTCCAGTGGGAGCTCAAGGACCGCTTCAAGCTCGACTTCATCGCCCGCTGATCCTGCCTGCCATCGACAACTCCGATCCCTCCCGTGCTCCGGATTGGGACATCGGATTGGTCTGTCGCCCGGGCTTCTGCCATCATCGCCCCCTCACCGTCTCCCGCCCGGAGGAACCCCATGCCCCGACCCGTCCTCGCCCTCCTCGCGACCGCTTTGGCCTTCGCCGGACCCGCCCTCGGCGAGCCCGGGGGGCCCTCCTCCCGCGCCGGCACCGTGACCATCCAGGTCGATCTGTCGGCCCACCCGCCCGGGGAAGAGGCGCGGCTGTGGTTGCCCTACCCCACCTCCGACGCCGAACAGGTGATCCGGGGGGTTACGGTATCCGGCGACGCGGCGGAGTCCGCGGTGTACACCGACCGGGTGCACCAGACCCCGGTGCTGTACGCCCGTTGGGCGCCGGGGGCGGCGACCCGTCGGCTCACCCTTCAGTTCGAGGTGGAGCGCTCCGAGGTGGTCCGCCGGGACTTCCCGGCCCGGGAGGCGCCCTGGGATCCGGCGGACTACGCCCTGGACCTGGCGGCCACCCGCCTCGGCCCCGTGGACGGCGAGGTCAAGGCCCTGGCGGACAAGATCACCCGGGGCAAGACCACGGTCCTCGCCAGGGCGCGGGCGGTGTACGACTGGATCGTGGAAAACACTTACCGCGACCCGGCCACCCGGGGGTGCGGGCCAGGGGACGTGTGCAACTTCCTCCTCAAGCCCGGGGGGAAGTGCGCCGACATCCACTCGGCCTACGTGGCCCTCGCCCGGGCGGCGGGAGTTCCCGCCCGGGAAGTGTTCGGCGTCCGGCTCGGCAAGCGGGCCGAGGAGGACGTGACCGGCGCCCAGCACTGCTGGGCCGAGTTCTACCTGCCGGGGTACGGGTGGGTACCCGTGGACCCCTCCGACGTACGCAAGGCCATGCTGACGGAGAAGCTGCACCTCCTGGACCAGCGGACGGACCAGCTGAGGGAGTACTTCTTCGGCGCCATCGAGCCCCACCGGGTCAAGCTCTCCCGGGGCCGCGACCTCACCCTCGCGCCGCCCCAGGACGGCCCGCCCGTCAACTACCTGATGTACCCCTTCGCCCAGGTGGGGGGGCGAACCCTGGACTGGCTCGATCCCCAGGCGTTTCGCTACACCATCACCTTCCGGGCCCGCTAGGAGCGATCCGCGATCCCCTGGGAACGGGGGTTTGGGACAGGATGACAGGGTATTCAGGATGGTAGCTTGAGGCACTGCCAACAGCCGCTGTCCACCCTGTCCACCCCGTCCACCCCGTCCAAAGCCCCCTCCCCGGCGCCCCCCTCGGGCCGCCGCTTGCGTGGGGCGCGGGGGGGAGGCTAGACTGGCCGCCGCCAGCCCCCCGGGCCGCCCCCGGGCCGGCATCGGCGTGACCAGCCGCCTCGCCATCGACAGGAGGAACCCCCCGTGGCACGCGCCAACGAACACTACTTGAAGCTCAAGGCCGGCTACCTCTTCCCCGAGATCGGCCGCCGGGTCCGGAGCTTCGCCGAGGAGCACCCCACCGCCCAGATCATTCGGCTCGGCATCGGGGACGTCACCCTGCCCCTGGTGCCCGCGGTCCTGGAGGCGTTCCACCGGGGCGTCGAGGACCTCGCCCGGGCCGAGACCTTCCGGGGGTACGGGCCCGAGCAGGGCTACGACTTCCTCCTCGAGGCGATCCTCGAGAAGGCGTACCGGCCCCTGGGCGTCGCCCTCAAGCCCTCCGAGCTCTTCGTGTCGGACGGCTCCAAGTGCGATACCGCCAACATCCTCGACGTCTTCGCCTTGAGCAACGTGGTCGCCATCTGCGACCCGGTGTATCCGGTGTACAACGACACCAACGTCATGGCCGGGCGCACCGGCGAGGCCGACGCTTCGGGGCACTACCAGGGGGTGGTGTACTTGCCGTGCACCGAGGCCAACGGCTTTCTGCCCGCCCTGCCCACCGAGCCGGTGGACCTGGTGTACCTGTGTTTCCCCAACAACCCTACCGGGGCCGTGGCCACCCGGGCCGAGCTGGCCCGGTGGGTGGAGTACGCCCTGGCCCACGAGGTGGTGCTCTTCTTCGACGCCGCCTACGAGGCGTTCATCACCGAGCCGGGCATCCCCCACTCGATTTACGAAATCCCGGGGGCCGAGCGGTGCGCCGTGGAGTTTCGGAGCTTCTCGAAGACCGCCGGGTTTACCGGGGTGCGCTGCGGGCTGACCGTGGTGCCCGAGGCGCTCGCGGTCAAGGGCCCCGACGGGGCGCCGGTCTCCCTCAACCGCTTGTGGCACCGGCGCCAGTCCACCAAGTTCAACGGGGCCTCCTACCCGGTGCAGCGGGCGGCGGCGGCCGTGTACACCGACGAGGGGTGGCGGCAGTGCCGCGAGGTGATCGCCTACTACCAGGAGAACGCCGCCATCATCCGCCGGGGGCTCCAAGCCGCGGGCATCGCGTGCTTTGGCGGGGTGAACGCCCCCTACCTCTGGCTGAAGACCCCCGGGGGGCTCTCGAGCTGGGCGTTTTTTGACCGGCTCCTGAAGGAGTGCCACGTGGTGGGGACGCCGGGCAGCGGCTTCGGCCCGGCCGGGGAGGGGTACTTCCGGCTGTCGGCCTTTGGCGCCCGGGCCGGGGTGGAGGAGGCGGTGGCGCGGATCCGCCGCATCTGGGGCAGCTGAGGGGGCGGTGACCGTGGCTCCCGACGCGCCGACCGGCGCCCGCAAGGCCGTCGTCCTCTTGAGCGGCGGGCTCGACTCGGCCACCTGCCTCGCCCTGGCGGTGGCCGAGGGCTTCGACGCCTACGCCCTCTCCTTCGACTACGGGCAGCGCCACGCCTCCGAACTCGACGCCGCCCGGCGGGTGGCCGCGGCCCTGGGGGCCCGGGACCAACTGGTGATCTCCTTTGACCTGCGCGCCATCGGCGGCTCGGCGCTCACTGCCGACATCGCGGTGCCCAAGGCCGGGTCGGCCGAGGGGATCGGGCGGACCATCCCGGTCACCTACGTGCCGGCGCGCAACACCGTCTTTCTGTCCTTCGCCCTGGGGTGGGCCGAGGTGCTGGGGGCTCGGCACCTCTTCCTCGGGGTGAACGCCCTGGACTACTCCGGCTATCCGGACTGCCGCCCCGAGTTCCTGGAGGCCTTCGAGCAGGTGGCGAACCTCGGCACCAAGGCGGGGGTCGAGGGGGACCGGTTTTCCGTCCGGGCCCCGCTTTTGCACCTCACCAAGGCCCAGATCATCCAGCGGGGCGTCGCCCTGGGGGTCGACTACGGGCTCACCCGCTCCTGCTACGACCCCGACCCCCAGGACCGCGCCTGCGGCCGCTGCGACAGTTGCCTGCTGCGCGCCCGGGGCTTCGCCGAGGCCGGCGTCCCCGACCCCACCCCCTACGCCTGACCGGTCACCCCTCGATGACCACCGCCTGGGTCGCGCACTCGGCGGCCGCCTGGCGCACCTTGTCCGCCGCCCCGGCGGGGACCGCGGGAGCCTTCACCACGCCCCGCAGCTGGTCGTCGTCGTACGCGAACACCTCGGGGCACACCCGGTGGCAGTTGCCGTCGCCCATGCACAGGTCGTAGTCGATCTTGACCTTCATCGCCCTTCCCTCCTACAGTGCGGCCTTATTGACTGAATCATCGTTCACTTCTGGCCCCGCCAGGATAGCGGCCGGGCCAGGGGTGTCAAATCCCCCCGAGGACCGTGCCGTGACCGACGCCTCCCCCGCCCGACGCCCCCTGGACGAGGCGGCCTCCAAGGCCCTGCTGGCCCGCTACGGCGTGCCGTGCGTGGCCGAGGCCGTGGCCGCTTCCCCCGAAGAGGCGGCGGCCGTAGCCGAGGCCCTGGGCTTCCCCGCCGTGGTCAAGGGGCTCGGGGCCCGCCTCTCCCACAAGACCGAGCGGGGCCTGGTGGCGGTGGGCCTGCCCCACTCCGAGGCGGTGCGCGGGGCGGCCGAGGCCATGGTGGGGCCCGGGGGGGACGACCTGGAGGGGTGGCTGGTGCAGCCCCTGGTGACCGGCCGCCGGGAGTTCCTGGTGGGGCTCGCCCGGGACCCGAAGTTCGGCCCGGTGGTGGCCCTGGGCCTCGGCGGGGTGCTCGCCGAGGGGCTCCGGGACGTGGTTTTCCGGGTCGCGCCCTTTGGCGAGGCCGAGGCCCTGACCATGCTCGACGAACTCCGGTCCGCCGCCCTCCTCGGCCCCTTCCGGGGGGAGGCCGCCGTGGACCGGGCGGCCCTGGCGGCGATCCTGGCCGGGGTGTCGCGCCTCGCCCAGGAGGACCCCCGGGTGGCGGAGGTGGACCTCAACCCCGTGATCGTCCGGCCCGACGGCTCCCCGGTGGCGGTGGACGCCCTAGTAGTGCTCGGCGAGGCGGCGGACCCCGTCCCCCCGGCCCCGGTGGCGCCCCTGGCCCTGGCCCGGCTCTTCCACCCGCGGTCGGTGGCGTTCGTGGGCGCCTCGGCGAAGTTCGGCAAGTGGGGGCACAGCCTCTTCACCAACCTGGTGGCCGGCGGCTTCCAGGGCGCGGTGCACCTGGTCAACCCCCGGGGCGGAACCATCGCCGGCCGGCCCGTGTTCCCCACCGTCGCCGACCTCCCGGACGGGGTCGACCTGGCAATCGTCAGCGTCCCGGCCCGGGAGGTCCCGGCCCTGTTGCCCCAGCTCGCCGCCCGGGGGGTGCGCAGCGCAGTGGTGGTCTCCTCGGGGTTTCGGGAGGCGGGGGACGGGGCCCTGGAGGAGGCCCTGGTGGCGGCGGCCCGGGCGGCGGGGGTGACGGTGGTCGGCCCCAACACCATGGGCATCATCAACCCCCACGCCCGGGTGTACTGCACCGGCGCCCACGTCCGCCCCTTCCCCGGGACCACCACCCTGGTGTCCCAGTCCGGGAATATGGGGGTGCAGCTCCTCGCCTTCGCCGAGGCCCAGGGCCTCGGCATCCGGGCCTTTTGCGGCACCGGCAACGAGGCGGTGACCTCCCTGGAGGACTTCCTAGAGGCCCTGGAGGGGGACGACGAGACCCGGGTGGTGGTGCTGTACCTGGAGGGGGTCAAGGACGGGCGCCGCTTCTTCGAGGCGGCGCGCCGCCTCGGGCGCCGAAAGCCGGTGGTGGCCCTGAAGGGCGGCCGGACCCGGGACGGCCAGCGGGCCGCGGCGAGCCACACCGGGGCCCTGGCCGCGGACCACGCGGTGTTCGAGGCCGCCTGCCGCCAGGCGGGGGTCCTGTTGGTGGGTCAGCCCACCGAGCTCCTGGACGTCCCCGCGGCCCTCTCGGCCCTGCCCCTGCCCCGGGGCCCCCGGGTAGCGATCATGACCTGGGGCGGCGGCTGGGGGGTGGTGGCGGCCGACCTGTGCGCCGAGAGCGGCCTCGCCGTGCCCCCCCTCTCCCCGGAGCTCGCCGCGCGCCTCGACCGGCTCCTGCCGCCGTACTGGAGCCGCACCAACCCCGTGGACCTGGTGGGGGAGCACGACCTGCGCCTCCCGGGCCGGGTGCTCGAAGAGCTCCTGGCGTGGGACGGCGCCGACGCCGTGATCCACCTCGGCATGCTCGGGCGCCGCGCCTCGGTGGAGGGGCTCCTGGCGTCGGTGCGCCACGCCGACCCCGCCGCCGACCCCGCCTTTCTCGCGGCGGTGGACCGGGCCAGCGCCGCCTACGAAGAGTCCTTCCTCGCCGAGAGCCTGTGCTTGATGGCGCGCTACGGCAAACCGGTGGTGGGGGTGAGCCTTTTGCCCGACGGCCGGGGGCGGACCCTCCTGGAGGCCCCGGGCCTCCCCGGCCGGGCCCTGGTCTTCCCCACCCCGGAGCGGGCCACCCGGGTCCTCTCCCACCTCTGGGCGTACCGGCGGTTTCGCGCCCGGGCCGGGTGAGGACGCCCCGGAATCCGCTCGTTGCCTCCAGGGGGGGGCCGGTGCTATATAAGTGCGTCCGCCCGCCGGGGGCGATCGTCTTATCCCGTGGAGGTTCGTCGAAGATGCCCATTTACGAGTACGCCTGCCAGTCCTGTCACGATGAGTTCGAGGTGAGCCAGAAGATCAGCGACGCCCCCTTGCGCGCCTGCCCCAAGTGCCAGGGCCCGGTCCAGAAGAAGATCTCCCTCGGTTCCTTCGCCCTCAAGGGCTCGGGCTGGTACAAGACCGACTACAGCGCCAAGGGCGGCAAGCCCGCGGGGGAGGGGGCCTCCCCGTGCGCGGCCGGCGGCTCCAAACCCGCCTGCGCCGGGTGCCCCAGCGCCAGCGCCTGACCCTTCTCCAGCCGTCGCCCGGGAGGGGAGGCCGCCCGCGGTCTCCCCTCCTGCCGTTTGGGGAGCCGGCCCGGTTGGCGGCGAAAAACCGAGGGCTGGCTTGGCTTTGACACGGTCCGCCCCCGCTGCTAGCATGGCGCGCCACCCCGCCCCCGCCGACCCAGGAGGCCGCGATGTTTCGAGGTGCCATCACCGCGCTCGTCACCCCGTTTCGCCACGGGCGCATCGACGAGGAGGCCTACCGGACCCTCATCGACTGGCAGATCCGCCAGGGGGTGAGCGGCCTCGTCCCCTGCGGCACCACCGGCGAGCCGGCCACCCTCAGCCACGACGAACACGATCGGGTGATCGACATCGCCGTCCAGGAGGCCCGGGGCCGGGTCCCGGTGATCGCCGGCACCGGCTCCAACAGCACCGCCGAGGCCATCCGCCTCACCCGCCACGCCAAGGAGGCCGGGGCCGACGCCGCGCTCCTCATCACCCCCTACGGCAACCGGCCCACCCAGGAGGGCCTGTACCAGCACTACCGCCAGGTGGCCGCGGAGACCGCGTTCCCCCTGGTGCTGTACAACGTGCCGTCCCGCACCGGGGTGAACCTGCTGCCCGAGACGGTGGCGCGGCTGGCCGAGCTCCCCGAGGTGGTGGGGATCAAGGAGGCCACGGGGGACCTGAGGCAGGTGAGCGACGTGCTGGAGAAGTGCGGCGACCGCCTCTCGGTGCTCTCCGGGGACGACTTCACGGTGCTGCCGCTCCTCGCCCTGGGGGGCCGGGGGGTGATCTCGGTGATGTCCAACGTCGCCCCCGCCGACACCGCCGCCCTGGTTGCGGCCTTCGAGGCCGGGGACCTGGCCCGGGCCCGGGCGCTCCACTTTCGCCTGATGCCCCTGGCGCGGGCGCTCTTTCTGGAGACCAACCCCATCCCGGTCAAGACCGCCCTCGGGTGGCTGGGGCGCATCGACCCCGAGCTGCGCCTGCCCCTCTGCCCGCCCCAGGAGGCCAACCGGGACAAGCTGGTCGCCGCGCTCACCGCCTACGGGCTCGAGGGGGGCGCGGCGTGACCCGCCTGGTGATCACCGGGGCGGCCGGGCGCATGGGGCGACAGCTCGTCCGGCTGGTCCAGGAGACCGAGGGCCTCGCCCTGGCCGGGGCCGTTGAGCGGCCCGGCCACGCCGCGGTGGGCCGGGACGCGGGGGAGGTGGCCGGGATCGGGCCCCTCGGCGTGGCCATCGGGGACTCCCTGGCGGCGAGCCTCCCCGGCGCCGAGGTGGTGGTCGACTTCACCAGCGCGGCGGCGTCCCTGGCGCACCTGGAGGTCGCTTGCGCCGCGGACAAGGCCCTGGTCATCGGCTCCACCGGCTTTTCTGCCGAGCAGCAGGCCGAGTTGCGGCGGCGAGCCCCCGAAGGCCGGGTGTTCTGGACCGCCAACATGAGCGTGGGGGTCAACGTGCTCCTGGTGGCCGCAGCCCAGGTGGCCCGGCTCCTCGGGGACGCCTACGACGTGGAGATCGTCGAGACCCACCACCGGTTCAAGGCCGATGCCCCCTCCGGGACCGCCCTGGCCCTGGGGGAGTCGGTGGCCCGAGCCCTGGGGCGCGACCTCGCGACCGACGGCGTCCACGGCCGGGAGGGGCTGGTGGGGGCCCGGGGCCCCCGGGAGATCGGCTTCCACGCGGTGCGGGCCGGCGACGTGGTGGGGGACCACACGGTGGTCTTCGGGGGGCTCGGGGAGCGGGTCGAGCTCACCCACAAGGCCACCAGCCGGGACACCTTCGCCCAGGGCGCCCTGCGGGCCGCCCGGTGGCTGCCCGCCCAGCCCCGGGGGCTGTACGACATGCAAGACCTCCTCGGCTTGCGCTGACCGCTCGCCCCTGCCGCGCCTTGACCGCCTCGACCCCCTCCCGCGCCCACCTCGCCTTTGGCGGCAACCTGGGGGACGTGGAGGCCAACCTGCGCCGGGCCCTGGAGGCCGTGGCGCGGCTGCCCGGCACCCGGGTCCTCCGGGTCTCCTCCCTGTACCGGACCGCCCCGGTGGGGGTGGTCGACCAGCCCGCCTTCGTCAACGGGGCCCTGGAGGTCTCCACCGCCCTGGAGCCCCGGGGGCTTTTGACGGCGCTCCTGGCCGTAGAGCACGCCCTCGGGCGCACCCGGGAGGCGCGCTGGGGGCCCCGGACCGTGGACCTGGACATCGCCCTGTGGGGGGAGCGGGTGCTCCGGGAGGCGGACCTCCAGATCCCCCACCCCCGCTTGCGGGAACGCGCCTTCGTCCTGGTGCCCCTGGCCGAGATCGCCCCGGACGCCGTGGACCCGGAGACCGGCGCCTCGGTGGCGGCGCTCCTGGCCGGGCTCGGCGCCACCGCCGGGGTCGAGCTCCTCGGCCGCCCCCCCTGGCTCGACGCCCTGCCCGGGGAGGCCGCCTGATGGGCCTTTTTCGCCTGATCCTCCTGGGCCTCCTGGTGTGGCTCGCGGTGCGCTTCGTCCGCGGCCTATTGCCGGCGGGCCGGGCCGCCCGGCAGCCCCCCCGGCGCCCGGAACGCATCGACGGGGGGGACCTGGTGGAGGACCCCCAGTGCGGGGTGTACGTGCCCCAGGCCCACGCCGTGCCCGGCCGGGCCGGCCGGTACTTCTGCAGCGAGGCGTGCCGCGACGCCTACGAGGGGCGCCGTGGCTGAGGGCTGGCGCGGGCGCCTCCTGCGGGTCGACCTGTCGGCTCGTACCTGGGCGGCGGAGGAGCTCCCCCCGGCGCTGATGGCAAACCACCTGGGGGGGCGGGGCCTCGGGATCGCCCTCCTGCGGGCCTCGGGGCGCCACCTCCTGGACCCCCTGGACCCCGGGGCCCCCCTGATCGTCGCCGCCGGTCCCTTGACCGGCACCGCTGCCCCCACCGCCTCGCGCACCAGCCTCACCGCGCTTTCGCCCCTCACCGGCACCGCCTTCGACGCCAACTCCGGCGGGCCCCTGGGCCGCCGCCTCAAGGGGGCGGGCTACGACGCCTTGTGGATCGAGGGGCGCTCCGAGGCGCCGGTGGTCCTGGCGGTGGAGCCCGGGGCGGTCCGCTTCCTCCCCGCCGAAGGGCTGTGGGGGCTCGGCAACCGGGCCACCGCCCGGGCCCTGGCGGCCCAGGAGGGCCCCGGCTGGGCTACGGCGACCATCGGGCCCGCCGGGGAGACCGGGTCGCTCTTGGCCAACGTGGCCCAGGGCTCCCGCTTCTTCGGGCGCGGCGGCCTCGGGGCCTCCTTTGGCGCCCGGGGGCTCAAGGCGCTCCTGGTGCGGGGCGACGCCCCGGGGGCCGTGGCCGACCCCGACGGCTTCCGGTTCGTAGTGGGGGAGTGCCGCAAGCTCCTCCAGGCTCACCCGGTCACCTCCAAGGGGCTGCCCCAGTTCGGCACCTCGGTCCTGATGAAGGTGATGAACGCGGTAGGGGTGCTGCCGGCCCGGAACTTCCGGGACAGCCAGTCGGCCCTCGCCGAGGCCCTGTCGGGGGAAGCCCTGGCGGACCGCCTGACGGTGGGGGCCAAGGGGTGCCCGGGCTGCCCCATCGCCTGCGGCCGCCGCATCCGCCTCGATGGGGAAGAGGTGGAGGGGCCCGAGTTCGAGACCCTGTGGGCCCTGGGGGTCGACCTCGGCCTGGGGGACCTGGAGGCGGTGGCCCGCCTCAACCGCCTCGCCAACGACCTGGGCCTCGATACGGTGTCTGCGGGCTCCACGGTGGCGGCGGCCCGGGAGCTCTTCGACCTCGGCCTCCTCCCCTGGGACCCCCTGGCCGGGGGGGCCGAGGGGGTCGCCCGGCTCCTAGAGGAGCTGGCCCGGGGGGAGGGGCCCGGGGCCGAGCTCCGCCACGGCAGCGCCCGGCTCGCCGCGGCGTACGGTCGCCCCGAGGTGGCCATGGCGGTCAAGGGCCTGGAGCTCCCGGCCTACGACCCCCGGGGCTGCCAGGGCCAGGGCCTGGCGTACGCCACCTCGAACCGGGGCGGCTGCCACCTGCGGGCCTACCTGATCGCCCCAGAGATCCTCGCCACCCCCAAGCTGGTGGACCGCTTCGCCACCAGCGGCAAGGGGGGCCTCACCATCGTCGCCCAGAACCTCAACGCGGCGGTGGATAGCCTGGTGCTGTGCCGCTTCACCTCCTTTGCCCTGGGGGCCGAGCACTACGCCCGGCTCCTGGCCGCGGCCGTAGGCGTCGACGCAGACGGGCAGGGCCTGCTCACCGTAGGGGAGCGTACCTACACCCTGGAGCGCTTGGCGAACCTGGAGCGGGGCTTGACCCGGGCCGACGACACCCTGCCCCGGCGGTTCCTGGAGGAGCCGGTGGCCCGGGGGCCGAGCCACGGCCAGGTGGTGGCCCTGGAGCCGATGTTGGACGAGTACTACCGGTTTAGGGGCTGGGACGCGGCGGGCCGCCCCACGGAGCGCAAGCTCCGGGAGCTGGGGCTCGCCCCCCGGGGCGGGGAGGGGTAGGGCGGTGTACGAGCAGTTCCGCGACCTCGGGCGCGACCTCTTCCTGGCGGGCCTGATCACCTCCCACGGGGGGAACATGAGCGTCCGCCTCGGGGACCGCCTGGTGATCACCCGGCGGGGCGCCATGCTCGGGCGCCTCCAGCCCGGCGACCTGATCGAGACCGGGCTCGATCGGGACGACGCCATGGTGACCCTGGCTTCCTCCGAGCTGGTGGTGCACCGGGCGATCTACCACGCCACCAGCGCCCTGGCGGTGGTCCACACCCACCCGATCTGCGCCACCGCCCTCTCCCTGGTGGAAGACGCCGTGGTCCCCGTGGACTCGGAGGGCTCCTACCTCCTCCACCGGGTGCCGGTGGTGGCCGCGGCCCAGACCGTGGGCAGCCGGGAGGTGGCCGAGGTGCTGCCCCCGGCCCTGCGCAACCACCGCATCGCCCTCCTGCGGGGCCACGGCGCCTTTGCCGTGGGCGAGCTCCTGGAGGAGGCGTACATGGTCTCCTCGACCCTGGAGGCCTCGGCCCGCATCCTGTGCCAGGTCCGGGCCTTTGGGGAGAACCGGCTCAAGGAATACCGCGACGGTGCCGACCGGTACGATCGCTGGTAACGCATCCACCCGGGCCGCCCCGCGGCCCGTTTCGCCCCGGCAGGAGACTCGCCCATGGCCCAGAAGCCCAAGCGCCCCATGCTCCTCGAAGAGAAGCTCGGCCACGTCTGGGCGGCGATCTTCGTCTTCTCGGTGACCGTGCTCGCCATCGTGCTCTTCGCCAAGGGGTGCGGCGGGGAGGGGTGAGGCGGGAACCTTGACAGGATGGTTTGGGGCTGCCCCCAGCCAACATCCTGAACATCCTGTCCAAAACCCCCGGTTCCCGGAGACGAGAAGACGGGGCTTCTAGACAGGATACACAGGATCGGCGGGATGTCCCGGGGCTGCCTCCCGCCCAGCATCCTGAACATCCTGCTATCCTGTCAAGAAAGCCACCGTCCCCCGACCCGGGAGGCTCCCATGGACCTCCGCGACCTCCTCGCCGGCCTCACCGATCCTGCGGCGTACCCCCACCCCACCGGGCCCGTGGAGGTCCGCCACACCCACATCTCGGCGGTGTTTCTCGCCGGCCCCTACGCCTACAAGGTCAAGAAGCCCCTGGACCTGGGCTTTCTGGACTTCACCACCCTGGCGCGCCGCCGCCACTACTGCGCCGAGGAGGTCCGGCTCAACGGCCGCCTCGCCCCCCGGGTGTACCTGGGGCTGGTGCCCATCGCCTTGCGCCGGGGCGAGCTGCGGGTGGACGGGGAGGGCGAGGCGGTGGAGTGGGCGGTGTGGATGGAGCGGCTGCCCGACGACGCCACCCTGCTGGCGCGCCTCGGGCGCGGCGAGGAGGTGGCTACGCCCCTGGACGAGCTCGCCCACCGCCTCGCCCGCTTCCACGCCGGTGCCCCGGGGGGAGCGGCGGTGGCGCGGGCCGGGCGCTGGGCCACGGTGGCCCGCAACCTGCGAGAGAACTTCGCCCCCGGCCCGGGGACCGAGGCCGGGGAGCCCCGGGTGGTGGAGGGGGTGCGGCGCCTCACCGAAGAAGCCCTGGCCGCCCACCGGGGGCTCATCGAGGCCCGGGCCGAGGCGGGGGTGCCCCGGGACACCCACGGAGACCTCCACCTGGACCACGTGTACCTCCTGCCGGACCGGCCGCCCCCGGACGACCTGGCGATCCTGGACTGCGTGGAGTTCAGCGAGCGCTTTCGCCACGCCGACCCGGTGGCCGACGCGGCCTTTCTCGCCATGGACCTCGCCTACCGGGGGCGCCGGGACCTCGGCCGACGCTTCGCCGCCGCCTACCGGGACGCCTCGGGGGACCGGGAGGGGGAACCGCTGTGGCCCCTGTACCAGGCCTACCGGGCCGCCGTGCGGGCCAAGGTGGACGGGGTGAAGGGGACCGAGCCCGAGGTGCCGCCGGCGGCCCGGGCCCGGGCGCTCGCCTCGGTGCGGGCCCACTGGCTGGTCGCCCTGGGGGCCCTCGAGGCCCCGGCGCGGCGCCCGGCCCTGGTGCTGGTGGGAGGGCTGCCGGGCACCGGCAAGTCCACCCTCGCCCGGGGCCTCGCCGAGGCGGCGGGGTTCACCGTCATCGCCAGCGACCGGGTGCGCAAGGAGCTCGCCGGCCTGGCTCCGGACCAACCCGCCCCGGCGGGCGTTGGCGAGGGCCTGTACCGGCCCGAGGCGATCGAGGAGACCTACCGGGAGTGCTTGCGCCGGGCCGAAGCCGCGGTGGCCGGGGGCGGCCGGGCGCTGGTGGACGCGACCTTCGGGGCCGACCGCCACCGACAGGCGTTTCTGGCAACGGCCCAGAGGGAGGGGGCGCCGGGGCTCTTCCTGCGCTGCCGAACCGAGCCCGAGGCGATCCGCCGCCGCCTGGCCGCCCGGGTGGGTGGGCCCTCGGACGCCACCTGGGCGGTGTACCGCCGCGCCGCCGAGGCGTGGGAGCCCGCGAGCCCCGAGGTGGCCCGGAGCCAGCGCGACCTCTCCCCGGAGGGCGAGCCCGGCCGGCTGCGGGAGGAAGCCCTCGGCTTCCTGCGGGAGGAAGGGCTGGCGTGACCCCCCGACCCAAAGACGCGACGGGCCCGGCCCCCCTCGGGAGCCGGGCCCGTCGCGTTGAGGGGCGCTTGGTCAGCCGAGCTGGGCGAGGATCGCCTGGCTCACCGCGTCGATGGAGGCGGACCCGTCCACGGCCACCACCCGCAGGCCGGGCAGGGCCTTGAAGTAGTTCACCGCCGCCATGGTGCCCGCCGCGGCGTCGTAGTAGATGTCGTGACGCTTGGCGATGGCGGCCTCGTCCTGGTCGTCGGCCCGGGTCTTGAGGTCACCCCCGCACACTCGGCACACCAGCTGGTCGCCCTTCTGGACCGGCTGGATGGCGGGGAACGCCACGTGGTTCGGGTGGTTGTTGTCGTTTACGCACAGCCTACGGCCGGTGATGCGGAGCTTGGCGACCTCCCGGGCGAGCTCGATCTCGATCACGTAGTCGAGCTTCATCCCCGCGGCCGACAGGGCCTCGTGGAGGCTGCGGGCCTGGGCGGGGTTGCGGGGGAAGCCGTCGAGGAGCCAGCCCGCCTGGCAGTCGGGCTCCTGGAGGCGCTCCAGGATCATGGGGATGGTGATCTCGTCGGGGACCAGGTCCCCCCGGTCGATGTACGCCTTGGCCTGCTGGCCGAGGGCGGTGCCCGCCCCGATGGCCTTGCGAAAGATCGCCCCCGACTCGATGTGGGGCACGTTCATCTTCTTCTGCACCACCGCACCCTGGGTTCCCTTGCCGCTCCCGTTGGGGCCGAAGATCAAGACGTTCATGGCATCTCCCCTGCGAAGGCCGCGCGGCGCCGGGGCCGAGACGGCGGTTCAAACCCCGGACTCGGGGCCCGGTCCTTGTAGCAGGGGGCCGCAGACGGCGTCAAGACCGGGGCGGCGGTTTGGGGCTGCCCAAACCGCCGTTCGTCCTCCCCTGCTCTCTGGAAGCTTCGGGCCCTGGCCGGCGCCATGCTCGACGAGTACGGCATGGGCAAGGGCCGGCTCCAGTTCCTCGGCCACCTGAACGGCAAGCGAAAGGCACTGGGGCTGCGGAGCCTCCGGCGGATCGGGGGCCGCCCGGTCCGTCGACCACCCCCGCGAGGGCCGAGGCGGGGCTTCTTGACACCCGGGGGCAAGGTCTTTACCGTTGGCGGCTCCTTTCCCCGCCCGCGCCCCGGAGGCCTTCGGGAGAGTCGATGCGTATCCTCGAGCACTCTTCGCTGGGCCCCGGCGAGTTCCCCCGCTCGGTCCTCACCCTCGGCAACTTCGACGGCGTCCACCTGGGGCACCAGGCCCTCCTCGCCCGGGTGGTCGAGCGCGCCCGGGCTCTGGGGGGCGCCGCCCTGGTGTACACCTTTCACCCCCACCCCCTGCGGGTCCTCAACCCGGCCTTCTGCCCGCCGCGCCTGGCCGCCTTCGAGGACCGGGTCGCCCGGATCTCAGCCGCGGGGATCGACGCCCTGGTGTGGGCCCGGTTCGACCGGGAGTACGCGGCGGTGGAGCCCGAGGACTTCGCCCGCGATACCCTGGCAGGAGCCCTGGGGGCGGTCGAGGTGTGGGTGGGGCCCGACTTCGCCTTCGGCCGTGGGCGTCGGGGCTCCCTGGACCTCTTGGGCCGGGTTGGGCGCGAGGTCGGGTTCGCGGTCCGGGTGCTGGAGGCGTTTGCCCTGGACGGCGAGGTGGTCTCCTCCACCCGCATCCGCCAAGCCATCGCCGAGGGCGATCTGGAGACCGCGGCGCGGCTCCTGGGGCGCTTCTACGCCCTCCACGGCCCGGTGGTCCACGGCGCGGCCCGGGGCCGGGGGCTCGGCTACCCCACCGCCAACCTGCTGCCGCGGGAGGAGTGCCTGCCGCCCCCCGGGGTGTACGCGGCGTGGGCCCGGCTGGGGGGCACCCTGGTCCCGGCGGCGGTGAACGTGGGCCCCAACCCGACCTTTGGGGACGGCGCCGAACCGACCGTGGAGGCCCACCTGCTGGACTACGCGGGGGACCTGTACGGCGCCGAGCTGGAGCTCCAGTTCTGCGCCCGGGTGCGCGACGAGGTGGCCTTCGCCAGCGCGGCGGAGCTGGTGGCCCAGATCGGCCGGGACGTGGACCGGGTGCGCGCCCTCCTGGGGGCTCCCGGTCCGGGGGCCGGGGCGAGCCCGCGGTGACCCCTTCTTGGCCCGGGGCCCAAACCCGCCCCTTTGCCGTGCTCGGCTTCCCGGTCCGGCACAGCCTGTCCCCGGCCATGCACAACGCCGCCTTCCGGGCCCTGGGCCTCGACGCCTGCTACCTCGCCCTGGCGGTCGCCCCCCCGGACCTCGGCCCGGCCCTGGCCGGCGCCCGGGCCCTGGGCTTCGGCGGGTTGAACGTCACCGTCCCCCACAAGGAGCAGGCGCTGGCCGTGGCGGCCGAGGTCGACCCCGAAGCGCGGGAGATCGGGGCCGCCAACACCCTGGTGCCGTGCCCTGGGGGCTGGCGGGCCCACAACACCGACGCCGAGGGGTTGCTGCGGGGGCTCGCCGCCGACCTGGGCTTTCGCGCCCCGGGGCGCCGGTGCCTGATCCTGGGGGCGGGGGGCGCGGCGCGGGCCGCGGCGGTCGCCCTGAGGAGGGCCGGGGCTAAAGAAATCCTGGTGGCCAACCGAAACGTTGCTCGTGCCCAGGCCCTGGCGGCCACCCTGGCCCGGGTGGAGGCGGTAGACCTGGCGGCCGCGCCCGGGCGCCTCGGGCCCGGGGACCTGGTGGTGAGCGCGACCCCCGAGGGGCTCGACCCCAAGGGCCGCTGGCCCTGGCCGCCGTCCCTCCTTTCGGCCGGCACCTACGCCTACGATTTGGCGTACCGGCCGGGCGGAGAGACCGCCCTGGCCCTGGCCGCCCGGGAAGCGGGGCTCATTGCCGCCTCCGGGCGCTCGATGCTGCTCCACCAGGGAGCCCTGGCGTTTACCCTGTGGACGGGGTCGCCGCCGCCCCTGGACGCCATGACCCAAGCCCTGGCGCCGCCGGCCGAACCGCCGGAGGCCGACCCCCAGACGAGGTGACGATGTCCAAGAAGCTCGGGGAACTCCTGGTCCGGGGAAACCTGCTGGCACCCGCCGACCTGGAGCGGGCCAAGCAGGAGCAACGCAAGAGCGGCGGCCGCCTCGGGGAGGCGCTGGTGCGCCTGGGTCTCCTCAAGGAGCAGGAGCTGGTCAACATCCTCTCCAAGCAGTACGGCATCCCCGCCGTCAACTTGGAGAACTTCCAGATCGACCCCGAGGTGGTGAAGCTCGTCCCCCAGGAGCTGGTGGACAAGTACCGGGTCATGCCCATCAACCGGGTGGGTTCGACGATCATCGTCGCCATCGAAGACCCCTCCAACATGTTTGCGGTGGATGACATCAAGTTCATCACCGGGTACAGCGTCGAGGTGGTGGTGGCGGCGCCCTCGGCCATCAAGGCCGCCATCGACAAGCACTACGACGCCTCCGCCACGCTCCTCGACGCCATGAGCAACTACCAGCTCGACGACCTGGAGGTGGTGGCGGAGGGCGACGACGTCAACGTCGCCGACCTCGCCAAGGCGGTGGACGACGCCCCGGTGGTCAAGCTGGTGAACTTGGTCCTCTCCGACGCCATCAAGAAGGGCGCCAGCGACATCCACATCGAGCCCTACGAGAAGGGCTTTCGGGTGCGCTACCGCATCGACGGCATGCTGTACGAGGAGATGCGCCCCCCCCTGAAGCTAAAAAACGCCATCACCAGCCGCGTGAAGATCATGGCCAACCTGGACATCGCCGAGCGGCGGCTGCCCCAGGACGGCCGCATCAAGCTCAAGATCTCGGCCACCAAGGACATGGACTTCCGGGTCTCGGTGCTGCCGACCCTCTTCGGCGAGAAGATCGTGATGCGCCTCCTGGACAAGTCGAACCTGCAGCTCGACATGACCAAGCTCGGGTTCGAAGAGAAGGCCCTCCAGGACTTCAAGGAGGCGATCGCCAAGCCCTACGGGATGGTGCTCGTCACCGGGCCCACCGGCTCGGGGAAGACCACCACCCTGTACTCGGGCCTCGCCGAGCTGAACAAGATCGACACCAACATCTCCACGGCGGAAGACCCGGTGGAGTTCAACCTCCACGGCATCAACCAGGTGCAGATCCACGAGGAGATTGGCCTCAACTTCGCCGCCGCGCTGCGGAGCTTCCTGCGCCAGGACCCCGACATCATCATGGTGGGCGAGATCCGGGACTTCGAGACCGCGGAGATCGCCATCAAGGCGGCCCTCACCGGCCACCTGGTGCTGTCGACCCTGCACACCAACGACGCGCCGAGCACCGTGAACCGGTTGCTGAACATGGGGGTCGAGCCGTTCCTGGTCGCCTCGGCCACCAACTTGATCCTGGCCCAGCGGCTCGCCCGGCGGATCTGTCCCCAGTGCAAGGAGAAGGTCGACGTGCCCGCCGCCGCCTTAATGGAGATCGGGGTGCGGGCCGAGGAGGTGGGGCAGTTCACCTGCTACAAGGGCACCGGCTGCGCCAACTGCTCCGACACCGGATACCGGGGCCGGGTGGCTTTGTACGAAGTGATGCCGATCAGCGACCCCCTCAAGGAGTTGATCCTCAACGGGGCGTCGGCCATGGAACTCAAGGACCAGGCCGTGCAGCTCGGCATGCGCACCCTGCGGATGAGCGGGATCGCCAAGCTCAAGGAGGGGGTGACCACGGTGGAAGAGGTGGTGCGCAGCACCATGAAGGACTGAGCCCGCGACGAGGAGACAGCTCTCGATGATCAGCTTGCACCAGCTCCTAAAGACCATGATCGAACGGGGGGCGTCCGACCTCCACATCACCACCGGTTCGCCGCCCCAGGTGCGCATCGACGGGGCGCTGGTGCCCCTGGACGTGCCCGCCCTGCCCCCGGCCGACGCCAAGCGCCTCTGCTACTCGGTCTTAACCGAGGCCCAGAAGCACCGGTTCGAGGAGGAAAACGAGCTCGATCTCTCCTTTGGGGTCAAGGACCTGTCGCGGTTTCGCGCCAACATCTTCATGCAGCGGGGCTCGGTGGCCGGCGCGTTTCGCGCCATCCCCTTCAAGGTCTTCAGCTTCGAGGAGCTGGGGCTGCCGCCGGTGGTGACCGAGATCGCCAACAAGCCCCGGGGCCTGGTGCTCATCACCGGCCCCACGGGGTCGGGCAAGTCCACGACCCTCGCGGCGATCATCGACAAGATCAACACCGAGCGCCACGAGCACATCGTCACCATCGAGGACCCCATCGAGTACCTCCACCCCCACAAGCACTGCGTGGTGAACCAGCGGGAGGTCAACGCCGACACCGACAGCTTCAAGAAGGCGCTCAAGTACATCTTGCGCCAGGACCCCGACGTGGTGCTGGTGGGCGAGATGCGGGACCTGGAGACGGTGGAGGCGGCCCTCACCGTGGCCGAGACCGGTCACCTGTGCTTCGCCACCCTGCACACCAACTCGGCGGCCCAGACCATCAACCGCATCGTCGACGTCTTCCCGGCCCACCAGCAGCCCCAGATCCGGGCCCAGCTCTCCTTCGTCCTCGAGGGCATCCTGTCCCAGCAGCTCATCCCCAAGGCGGCGGGGCGGGGCCGGGCCATGGCGTGCGAGATCCTGGTGCCCAACCCCGCCATCCGAAACCTGATCCGGGAAGACAAGGTGCATCAGCTGTACTCCCAGATGCAGGTGGGGCAGGACCGGTTTGCCATGCAGACCATGAACCAGTCGCTCCAATCCCTGTGGGCGCGCAAGGTCATCAGCCTCGACGACGCCCTGTCCTCGAGCTCGGACCCCGAGGAGCTCCGCATGATGATGGCCCGGGGCGGGGGGGACGCCCTGCAAGGGCGCAGGCCCAAGGCGTAGCAGCCGGCGCGGGCCGTCGAGGGATGAGAGGGAGGTCTTCTTGACAGGGTGAACAGGATGGACAGGATTCTCCGGGTCTGCCCGCATCTGGCATCCTGAACATCCTGTAATCCTGTCCAGGAGCCCCGTTCCCTAAGGCGCCCGCTGGGCTGCCGGTTTCGTCGTTTCACGCCGCGAGGATGAACCATGCCGGTATACAAGTGGGTAGGTCGCACCCGGGACGGGACGGTCAAGAAGGGCACCATGGACGCTCCCAACGAGGGGGTGGTGAACGCCCAGCTCCGGGCCCAACGGATCACCCCCACCTCGGTCACGAAGAGCCTGGGGGACATCAAGATCACCATCCCGGGCTTCAAGCCCAAGGTAAAGACCAAGGACCTGGTGGTGTTCACCCGCCAGTTCGCCACCATGATCGACGCCGGCCTGCCCCTGGTGCAGTGCCTGGACATCCTGGGCACCCAGCAGGACAACCCGACCTTCAAGGAGGTGATCCTCAAGGTCAAGGAGGACGTGGAGGCAGGCAACACCTTTGCCGACGCCCTCGGGCGCCACCCCCAGGTCTTTGACCGGCTGTACGCGAACCTGGTGAACGCGGGGGAGATCGGCGGCATCCTCGACACGATCATGAACCGGCTCGCGGCCTACATCGAAAAGGCCATGAACCTGAAGAAGAAGGTGAAGGGGGCCATGGTCTACCCGTCCACGGTCGTGGGCGTGGCCGTCATCGTCGTCGCCGTGATCTTGATCTTCGTCATCCCGGTCTTCGAGAAGATGTTCTCCGGCGTCGGCAAGACCCTCCCGGCCCCGACCCTCTTCGTCATCGCCCTCTCCGACTTCCTGAAGAAGTACATCTTGTTCATCCTCTTTGCGGTGTTCTTGTTCGCCACCGCCATCAAACGGGTGAACCGGACCGAGCGGGGGCAGCTCTTCTTCGACCGGATCCTCTTGCGCTCTCCGGTGTTTGGCCCCCTGCTGCGCAAGGTGGCCGTGGCCAAGTTCACCCGCACCCTCGGCACCCTGGTCTCCTCCGGCGTCCCCATCCTCGAGGGGCTGGACGTGGTGGCGAAGACCGCGGGTAACCGGGTGATCGAGCTCGCGATCCAAAAGACCCGGGAGTCGATCAGCGAGGGGCGGACCATCGCCGAGCCCCTCAAGGAGACCAAGGTGTTCCCGCCCATGGTGGTCCAGATGATCGCGGTCGGCGAGGCCACCGGCGCCCTGGACCAGATGCTCGGCAAGATCGCCGACTTCTACGACACCGAGGTGGACGAGGCGGTGGGCGCCCTCACCGCCGCCCTCGAACCCCTGCTCATGGTCTTTTTGGGGGGCACCATCGGCGGCCTCGTCATCGCCATGTACCTGCCGGTGTTCCAGATGGCCGGGGCGGTCGGCGGGGGCTAGCGGGGAGCTCCAGTGGGCGTGATCCCCCGGCGCCTGCGGGGGTACCTGCTCGGGCGCGCCGTGGTGCTCACGGCGCTTCTGGCCCTGGTGGTCGGCTTCGGCCAGGGTGGGGGCGCCACCTCGCCCATGCCGACGGACTGGTTCTTCGCCGTCGCGGCGGCTTCCCTCGCCTTCTCCCTGGTGGCGGCCCTGGGGGCCGGGCACGCGCCGGTGGCCCTGGGGGCTCGGGTGCAGGTGGGGTGGGACCTCGCCTGCGCCACCGCCCTGGTGTACCTGTCGGGCGGGGCCTTCTCCCCCTTCGCCACCCTGTACCCCCTGGGCATCATCGGCGGCGCGATCCTCCTCGGCCGCCGGGAGGCCCTGTTGGCCGCCACGGCGGCCAGCCTCGCCTACGGGGCCCTGGTCAACCTCCAGCTGTACGGCGTGCTGCGCCCCCCCGGGGCGCTGGTGGGGGCCCACGAGGCGGCGGCCAAGTTCTTGCCTCACCTCTCCTTCCACGTGGGCGCGTTTTTCGCCCTCGCCGTGCTGGCGGGTTCTTTGGCGGAAGAGCTCCGCCGCACCGGGGCCCGCCTGGAGGAAGCCGAGGCGGAGGTCCTCGACCTGGAGCATCTCCAGGCGTCGGTCCTGGCGAGCCTCGGCTCGGGCCTGGTGGCGGTGGACCGACGGGGCCGAGAGGTGTTCCACAACCGCGCCGCGGAGGAGCTCCTGGGACGGGCCGGCGTCCCCCTGGCCGCGGGAACCGACCTCTCCGGGGCCTTCGACCTGGCGGCGGGGGAGCGGCGGGAGGTGGCGGTGGGGGCCGGCCCCCTGACCCTGGGCTACTCGGTCTCCCCCCTGTGGGATCGGGGGGGAAGGCGCCGCGGGAGCATCCTCATCTTCCAGGACCTCAGCGAGGTCAAACAGCTGGAGGCGAACCTGCGGCGGGCCGACCGCCTGGCCGCGGTGGGGCGGCTGGCGGCGGGGCTCGCCCACGAGATCCGCAATCCCCTGGCGAGCCTCTCGGGGTCGGTGGAGGTCCTGCGCCAGGGCCCCGAGGCCGGAGAGGAGGCTCGGATCCTCTTTGGCATCGTCTTGCGGGAGACCGAGCGGCTCAACCGGCTGGTCACCAACTTCCTCCACTACGCGCGGCCCGACCGCGCCGAGAGCGCCCCCTTCGGGCTCGCCGAGCTGGTGGACGAGACCGCCTTCTTCTTTCAGCAGGGAGAAGGGCGAAGCGGGTTCCGGGTGGTCAACCGGGTTCCCCCCGACCTCGTGCTCACCGCCGACCGGAGCCAGGTGGAGCAGCTCCTCCTCAACCTCTTTCGCAACAGCATCGAGGCGAGCCCCGAGGGAGTGACGGCGACGGTCGAGGGGGAGACCGCCCCCGGGGCCGTCCGGGTCACGGTGCGCGACGACGGCCCCGGTATGCTCCCCGAGGTCGCCGCCCACGCCTTCGAGCCCTTCTTCAGCCGGCGCCCCGGGGGTACCGGGCTGGGGCTCGCCACGGTCGACCGCATCGTCGAGAACCACGGGGCCACCGTGGTGCTGGAGGCCGCGCCCGGGGCGGGCGTGGCGCTCCACTTCCGCTTCCCGGCTCCGGTCGGGGAGCCCCAGGGCTGACATGGCACGGGACACCACCTCCGAGTGCATCCTACTCGTCGACGACGAAGCGAGCATGCGGGAGTTTCTCACCATCCTGCTGCGCAAGGAGGGCTATCGGGTAGAGGCGTGTCCGGACGTCCCCTCGGCCCGCCAGCTGTTGGCCCGCCGCGAGTTCGACCTGGTCGTCACCGATTTGCGCCTCCCCGGGGGAACCGGGCTCGACGTGCTGGCCGCCGCCCGGGACGCCCACCCGGACACCGAGGTGTTGGTGGTGACCGCCTTCGCGACCGCGCAAACCGCGGTGGAGGCGATGAAGCGGGGGGCGTACGACTACCTGACCAAGCCCTTCAAGGTCGACGACATCAAGCTCACCGTCCAAAAAGCCCTGGAGAAGGCCGCCCTGGCCCGGGAGAACCGGGAGCTTAGGCGACGCCTCGAGGCGACCGGCCTCGGGGGCCTCATCCTCGGCCGCAGCCCGCGGATGCAGGAGGTGCTGCGCCTCCTGGAGCGGGTGGCCCCCACCGGGGTGACCGTGCTGGTGCACGGGGAGAGCGGCACCGGCAAGGAACTGATCGCCCGTAGGCTCCACCACCTGTCGGGCCGCCGGGGCCCCTTCGTGGCGGTGAACTGCTCGGCCATCCCCGAGGGGTTGATGGAAAGCGAGCTCTTCGGCCACCTGCGGGGCAGCTTCACCGGGGCGGTATCGGACAAGCCGGGCCTCTTCGAGGAGGCCCACGGGGGCACCCTGCTCCTGGACGAGGTGGGGGAGCTCCCCCTGACCCTCCAGCCCAAGCTCCTGCGGGCCCTGCAAGAGGGCAAGGTGAAGCGGGTCGGAGGCAACCGGGAGGTCGAGGTGGACGTGCGGATCGTCTCGGCCACCAACCGGGAGCTCGGGAACGAGGTCGCCGGGGGACGCTTTCGCGAGGACCTGTACTACCGCCTCAACGTGGTGGCCCTGGAGATCCCCCCCTTGCGGGAACGCCGCCAGGACATTCCCCTGCTCGCCCACCACTTCCTGCAGAAGTACGCGGCCCAGTTCGCCCGGCCGGTGGTGGGGTTCACCCGGGAGGCGTTGGAGCGGCTCGAGGCCCACCCCTTTCCGGGCAACGTGCGCGAGCTCGAAAACGTCGTGGAGCGGGCCGTGGCGCTGGAGACCGGGGAGCACCTATCGACCGAGAGCCTCCCGGCCCACCTCGGGCGGGGGGGGCGAGCCGACCCCGGACGGCCCCCGGCCCTCGCCGACGGGGGCATCGACCTGGAGGCGTTCCTCGAGGGGGTGGAGCGCCGCTACCTGGAGGAAGCCCTGGAGCGATCCGGGGGCAACAAGACCGAGGCGGCCCGGCTCCTGGGGCTGAGCTTTCGCTCCTTCCGCTACCGCCTCGAGAAGCTGGGCATGGGCTGACGGCCCGGGCCAGAAGCCGCCGTCCCTCTCCCGGGGTCCGGCGCCCCCCGCCCTCCAGAATCCACCACCTGATTCCTCGAAGGGCTCCCCGGACCTGCCATCGCCCCTGAATCTACAGGGCCGGGCAGTCCTTTCCAATCCAGAAATGAGCCTGAAGGAGGGGGGCGAGGGGAGTCCTTT
>JBBIIA010000017.1:0-43418 GCA_037446775.1 Deltaproteobacteria bacterium | reverse complement strand
ACGATCAGGCCTACAACGTCTACAAGCAGGGGAAGTACCCCGAGGCCCGGGAGCTTTTCGGGCAGTACATCCAGGAGAACCCCGACACCAGCCTCACCGACAACGCTTACTTCTGGATCGGGGAGACCTTTTACGACCAGGGGCAGTACGAGCAGGCCATCCTCGACTACGACAAGGCGATCCAGAGGTTCCCGAAGGGCGACAAGGTGGCGAGCGCGCTGCTCAAACAGGCCTTCGCCTTTGACGCCATCGGCGACTCGGTCGACGCCCGCATCCTCCTCAAGAAGATCGTCCGCGAGCACGCCGCTTCCGAGCAGGCGGCCATCGCGCGCAAAAAGCTCGAGATCCTGGGGGAGTGATCCCGTGGAGGAGCGGCGGCGGGCCCTGCTAGCGAGGCTCCGGGACGGGGATGACCAGGTGCGGGGGCGGGCCGCCCAAGCCCTGGACCGCCTCGACGTCTCCGGCGCCCTTCCCGGGGAGTCGCGCACGGTCGCCACCCGGGACCGGGTGGCGGCGGTGACGCTCCTGCGCTCCCTGGCCGGCCTGCGAGGGGAGCTCGTCCTCAAGACCGCCCTCCAGGCCCTGGAACACCCGGACCCCGATGTGCGGCTTGCCGCCCTGGAGCGAGTGGAGGAGATCCGCGACTGGCGCGCCACGACCCACGCGGTCCGGCGGCTCGACGACGCCGACCCGGTGGTCCGGGCGCGGGCCGCCGAGGTGCTCGGCCGCCTGGGGGATGGCCGCGCGGCCGAGGCAGTCGGTCAGCGGCTCGCCGATCCAGACCCCCGGGTCGTCACGTGCGCGGCCGAGGCCCTGGGGCTCCTGGGGCACGCCCCCGCGGAGCTCCGCCTGCTCACCCTCGCGACCCACCCGAACCCGGAGATCCGGGCCGCTGCCACGGAGGCCCTGGGGCGCCTTCCCCCGAGAAGCCCCTGAGGATCGGAAGGCCTGGGCGCCGGAGGCTCGATCCCCGGTGTCCGGCGCCTCCGTTCGGCATCCCGGATCCCCGCCACGCCACGACGGGGGAGGCGGAACCCCTCAGCCCTCTCGGCTGAGGATGGCCATCGGATCGAGGCCGTAAGCGAGGGGATCGACCCAGCGGGCGATCTCTCCCGGGGCGACGGTCCGGCCCGGGGCTGCGGCCACCCTTTGACCTTCGGCGTCCACGGCAATCCGCGCCTCGCAGGCCCGACCAGTCGGGTCGAGCTTCGTCACCACGGCGACTTCGCCCGTCACCAACCGCACGACCGATCCCCGAGGTACCCCCCCGACCGTGGCGACGAAGGCGCGCACCGCGTCCGGGCTGAGCTGGGTCCCGGTCAGGTGCTGGATGATCTCCACCGCCTCCGGCAAGGGCCGAGGCGGCGAGTAGGGGCGGTGTGTGGTCATGGCGTCGTACACGTCGGCCACGGCGATGAGGCCGCTCAAGGCGCTCGGCCGGTAGCCCGCGGGCACCGCCGGGTACCCGCCCCCGCCGAAGTAGAGGTGGTGCTCGTAGACGGCCAGGGCGACGGCGGTCGACGCGGCCCCCATCTCCTCCAGGATGGCCCGGCCGTGTTCCGGGTGCCGCCGCACCAGGGCCCACTCCCCCCCGGTGAGCCGGCTCGGCTTTCGAATCACCGCCGACGGCGTGCGGGTCTTGCCGATGTCGTGGAACAGGGCCCCGATCCCCAGGCCCTCCAGGGGCTCACCGGTGAGGCCGGTCTCCCGGCCCAGGCCCAGGGTGAGCAGGCACACGTTGACGCTGTGGTGGAAGGTGTAGTGGTCGTAGTCCTTTAGGAGCAAGAGACCGTGGAGGATCGACGGCTCCTCGTCGAGCAGCTCGGTGAAGTCCCGGACGCAGGCGCGGGCCCTGGCCGCATCCGGGATGATCCCCTGCCCCGCCTCCCCGTACGCCCCTTCCAAGGCCTCGATGGCCGCCCGATAGACCCGTTTGGCTCTCCGCCACGCCTGGCTGTCGCGGTCGAGCTCCACCACGCGTAGGCATTCGCCGCTCCACGGGCCCCCGGGCTCGCCCCGGAGCCACGCCAAGAAACGGGAGACCTCCCGCGCGGTGGCGCCGGCCCGCACCACCACGCCTTCGACCCCGCGCCGCTCCAGGGTGCGGGCCAGTTCCGCCGCCTGGGCATCGGTACCCAGGAAGGCCGTCTCCCCCAGCACCAGGTACCCGTCCAGCACCCCGAGCGCAAACTCCTCCCGGGCGCCGAGGGTCTCCGCCAGGGCGTCGGCCACCGCCCCCTCGCCCCGTCGAATGGCCCCGTGCCCAGGGGGGTACAGCGCCTGGGCCGCCAGGAGGCCGGTAAGGGCCCGGACCAGGCGTTCCGCGGCCGCCCGCGCTCTCGGACGGGTCAAGGGGCTCCCTCCCCCCGGTCCGCCCGAACCGACGCCAGCGCGCGAACCACGGCGGCCCTGACCTCGGGCGACCGATCGTGCCGCAAGCGCTCGAGGAGGGCCCCCCCCTCCTCGCCCCCGATTTCACCCAGGGCCTGCACCGCCGCGACGCGCACCTGGTCCCACTTATCCCGATGAAACACGCGCCGCCCCGACAGGACGCTTCCCAGCAAGGGCACCGCTTCGGAAAGCCCGAGGCGGCCGAGCGCCCGGACTACCGCCTCCCGGGTGCCCCAGTCCGGAGCCCGGGACTTGGCGCGAAAGACCTGCCACAGGGCTTCGAGCATGGCCACGCTGCGATGGGAGCCCGCCGCCGCGATGGCCACGGACTGGACGCCGGGATCCGGATCCGCGACGAGGTCCCGGAGGGCCTGTTCCCCCTCGGCGGAGGTGACCCGGCTCAGGGCCCGGGCCACCTCGCGCCGGACCCGCGGATCCGGGTCCCGGGAGGCCTTGAGCAGGGCGTGCACCGCTTCCGGGGTCGCCACCCCGCCGAGGACGATCACCATGTTGCGCACGACGAACCACCGACGATCCTCGAGCATCCGGACGGCCGACGGGACCACCACGTCTCCGAGGGCTACCAGCACGTCAACCAGGCGCCGGCGCCCGGCCCGGCTGCGCTCGGCGACCAGGGTGTTGACCACCGGCACCACGGCCCTGTGCCCCAGGGTTCGCAGGACGTACTCCGCCGCCGCGGCCTCCCCGTCCCCCCGGGCCGAGGCCACCTGCCCGATGAGCCACCCCAGGAAGGGGCCGCGCACCAGGACCCGCACGGTGTCGAGGAAGTAGTCCCGCTGAACCGGCTTGCCCGCCGCATCCATCTCCTGCGCCTCCCGGTACAGGCACAGGACCACGTCAAAGGACTCCCGGTACCGCTCATCATCGAGGTAGCCGTTGGTGACCTGCACCACCTCTTGCAGGAGCCGTAGAAACTCCTCGATCTCCTCCGCCCGCACGACCCGGAGCAGGAGGTCGAGCAGGCGCCGCGCCCGGGGCCCCTTCTGCTGCAAGGCCTGGAGGCGCCCGGCGACCAGGGGATCGGAGAGGAGGGTCGCCTCGCGGCCGGTCGGGAGACCTGCCCCCCACTCCTCGCGCCCCGGGGCCGCCGGCGCCCCGTTGCCCGCCTTCGGGGTCGCTGCCAACCCCCGCAACGCCAGGGCCGCCGCGTGGGGGGACCGGGCCCAGGCGGCGGCGGCCCCGCCCGCGGCGTGATGGACTTCCGGGCTCGCGGCCAGGAGGGCTACCAGGGCCTCGAAGCCCGGGGCGGTCAGGTCGCCCTCTTGCCGCAGCGCGGCGATGCCGTGGACCGAGAGGCCCCGGACGAGGCTGGCGACCGCGGGGCTTCCCGTACCGATGGGCTCCTCGCCGAGCCACAGCTGACCGTCGCGGAGCTGGAGCCCGGACACGCCAAGGCGGAAGTCGCCCGCGAGTTGCTGCCACGCGCGCCACCCCTCGCGCATCGCCCCCTCTAGCGAGGCGTGGCGCGGCGGATAGAACTGGAAGGCGCTGATCGCCCGGTGAAGCGCCGTCAGCGCCGCCAGCGCGGTGGCCTCCGGCAGCAGCGCGGCCCGGCTCGCTTGTTCGCCTCGTCTGGCGTGTGGTACAGTCCGCGTCATTCGCCCCTGCTCCGGCCCCCTAGGCCCTCGGCTCCGCGACCCCAACAGGAATAGCATGCGCAAGCTGGCCCGGGTGGGCCTCGGGCTCCTCGTGGTCGCCACGCCCATCGCCGCCGCGGGCTGGTTCGCCCTGGCGACCCTGTCCGACCTGCCCGACGTCTCTTCTCTACAAGCCTATCGCCCCCCCGTCGTCACCACGGTGTGGAGCCGTGACGGCGTGCTCATGGCCGAGCTCTTTGCAGAGCGTAGGCGCGTGGTGGACGTCGCCACCCTGCCACCCCACGTCACCCGGGCCTTCCTCGCCGCCGAAGACAGCCAGTTCTTCCACCATCAAGGCTTGAACTGGCGAGGCATCCTCCGGGCCGCCTGGGCCAACCTCCGGGAGCAGCGGGTGGCGCAAGGCGGGAGCACCATCACCCAGCAGGTGGTGAAGTCCCTCCTGCTCAGCCCGGAGCGGAGTTTCCGACGCAAGCTTCGAGAAGCCGTCCTCGCCGTTCGCATCGAGGGCAACCTCACCAAGGACGAGATCCTCCACCTGTACCTAAACCAGATCTACCTCGGGCACGGCGCCCACGGCGTGGAGGCTGCCTCCGAAACCTATTTCGGCACGTCGAGCCAAAAGTTGAGCCTGGCCCAGGCGGCCCTCCTGGCAGGACTCCCCCAGGCCCCGAGCCGCTACGACCCCTACCAACAGCCGGAGCGGGCCCGGGAGCGGCGCCGCTACGTGCTCACCCGCATGGCCGAGGAGGGGTGGGCTACCCGGGAGGAGGCGGCGCGAGCGGCCGCCGAGCCCCTGGGCCTGGTAGGGTATCAGAACCCCTTTCTGGGAGTGAGCCCGTACTTCTCCGAGCACGTGCGGCGCCTCCTCGAGGGGCGGTACGGACGGGAGACCCTGCTCACCGGCGGCTTGCGGGTCGCTACCACCATGGATGCGCGGCTCCAGGGGGCGGCCCAGCGCGCCCTGCGCAAGGGGATCGAAGACCTCGACCGCTCCTCGGGGTTCCGGGGGGCGCTGGAGCGGGTCGATCCGGCCGCCCCCGGGCCCTTTGCCGAAGGCCCGCCCCCGGTGGGCGGCCGCAGGAGCCGCGCCGTGGTGGTCGCCACCGACGCCGCCGGGGCCTGGGTCCTCGCCGGGGGGAGGCGAATCCGGCTCCCGGCCGAAGGCATGGCGTGGGCCTTCGGCGATCGGCCGCGGTCCTCCCGGGGCCTCACCCCGGGGGACGTGGTGTGGTGCGACTTCGCCGAGAGCCCCGGGGGCGGACTGACCGCCCGCCTCGCCCAGGAACCCCAGGTGGAGGGAGCCCTGGTGTGCCTCGATCCCCGGACGGGGGAAGTTTTGGCCGCCGTCGGGGGCTACGACTTCGGCCGCAGCCAGTTCAACCGCGCCGTCCAAGCGTTCCGCCAACCGGGGTCGGCCCTCAAGCCGATGATCTTCGCGGCGGCGGTCGAGCAGGGCTACACGCCGGCGACGCTGGTGTACGACACGGCAATCGTCTATGGCTCCCAGGACCCGGAGGAGGAGACCTGGAAGCCCAAGAACTACTCGGCCCAGTTTTACGGCGCCACCACCCTGCGGGACGCCCTGGTCCACTCCCGCAACATCGTCACCGTCAAAATCCTCCGGGACGTCGGGGTGCCTCGGGCCCTGCAACTCCTCCAGGAGCTCGGCATCACCAGCCCGATGAGCCCGGACCTCTCCCTGGCCCTGGGGGCCTCCGCGGTCACTCCCCTGGAACTGGTCTCCGCCTACGGCTCCTTCGCCACCGGGGGGCTGCGGTCGCCGCCGGCCTTCCTGCTCCGGGTGCAAGACCGGGACGGGGCGATCCTGGAGGAGTTCACCCCGCCGGAGCCCCAGCGCGCCCTGCGCGCCGACATCGCCTACGTCCTCACCCACATGATGCAGGCGGTCCTCACCGAGGGCACGGCCCGGCGGGCGGCGAGCCTGGGCGTCCCGGCCGCGGGGAAGACCGGGACCACCAACGACAACCGGGATGCCTGGTTCGTGGGGTACACCCCGGACCTGGTGGCCGGGGTGTGGCTCGGCCACGACAGCGGGGCGAGCCTGGGCAAGGGGGAGACGGGGGGAAGGATCGCGGCGCCCATTTGGCTCGACTTCATGAAGGAAGCCGTGCAGGGGCGCCCCGGGGCCGACTTCCCCGTGCCAGAAGGGGTGGAGTTCGCCCGCATCGATGGGGCGGGTCGGCTCGCCCGCTCGGCCGGCAGCGAGACCGCCACCGTGGCGTTTCGAAAGGGCACGGCGCCGGTGTCCACCGCCGCCCTCCCGGGAGACGAGGAGGTCAACGCCGCGACCCTGGACCCCCGAGACCCCGGGACCCTGGACGCGCTGCGGTGAGCGACCATCCCCTGGAAGACGGGTTTCGTCGGCGGATCAATTACCTCCGGGTATCGGTCACCGACCGCTGCAACCTCCGCTGCACCTACTGCATGCCCGAAGCAGGGGTGCCCCCCCTCCCCCCTGCCGAGATCCTGTCCAACCAGGAGATCCTGCGGGTGACCCGGGTCGCCGTGGCCCTCGGCATCCGCAAGGTGCGGATCACCGGGGGCGAGCCCCTGGTGCGTCGGGGGATTCAGGACCTGGTGAGCGATCTCGCGGCGCTGACCGGGGTGCAAGACCTCTCCCTGACCACCAACGGTCTGCTTCTCGCCGAGGCGTGCGCCAGCCTCAAGGCGGCGGGGCTCCAACGGGTCAACGTCAGCCTCGACACCTTGAAGCCCGAGGTGTTTCTGCGGATCACCCGCCGCCCCGGCCTCGACCGCGTCCTCGCGGGGATCGACCGGGCCCGGGGGGTGGGGTTGGCGCCGGTGAAGGTAAACGTAGTCGCCCTGCGGGGCGTCAATGACGGCGAGATCCTGGGGTTCGCGGAGTTCGCCCAGGCGCAGGGGGTGGCTGTCCGCTTCATCGAGTTCATGCCCGCCAACGGCGAGCCGTGGGAGGACGCCCGCCTGCTCTCGGCCGGGGAGATCCTGGCGATCGTCGGCGCCCGCTACGCCCTGGTCCCGGAGGGGGCCAGCGGCGATGCGGGTCCGAGCCGTTCCTTCCGGCTGCCCGGGGGCGGCTCCATCGGCGTCATCAGCCCCTTGACCGACCACTTCTGCGGCACCTGCAACCGCCTCCGGCTGACCGCCGAAGGCAAGCTCCGCAGCTGCTTGTTCTCGGACGAAGAGACCGACTTGCGGGGCCTGCTCCGGGGCGGCGCCGACGATGAAGAGCTCGCCCGGGCCATCCGAACCGCCGCGACGCGAAAACCCCAGGGCCATAGGCTGGGAGACCAGGGGCGCCACAAGTGCGGCCTGGCCATGAACCGCGTGGGCGGGTAGGAGGGGCAAAACCCGGGAGACCGCGCCGGGGCGGCGGTATCCGCGTCAGCGCTTGGCGGCCGCGAACCGTTGGCGCCCGGGGGGGTCGAGGAGGTAGTTGGCGGGGTTCACGTACTTGCCATCCACCCGCACCGAGTAGTGGAGGTGGGGACCGGTGGAACGGGCCCCGGTGCTGCCGAGCTTCCCGACTTCGTCGCCCCGGGCCACGCGCTGCCCGGCCGACACCAGCACGCGGTCCAGGTGGCCGTACACCGTTTCGATGCCGTTGCCGTGGTCCACGGTGACGGTGCGTCCCAGATCCGGATCGCGCACCACCCGGGAGACCGTGCCACCGGCGGAGGCCACCACCGCGGTGCCCCGGGCGCCGGCCAGGTCCAGCCCGCTGTGGAACTCCCGCCGCCCGCCGAAGGGGCTCTTGCGCCAGCCGAACGGGGAGCTGACCGAGTGCTGGCCGTCCACCGGCGAGATGCTCGGCACCGCATCCCAGTGACGCTTGGTCTCCCGCAGCCGGTCCGCCAGGTCCGCGAGGTCCGCCGCCAGGGACTGGGCGGCCGCCCCGATGCCTTGCCAGCCTCCCGCCGCCTCCAGGGCGCCGCTCTCACCCTCGGGGATATCCGCGTCCGCCTCCATCCGGTCCGCCGGGGCGATGGCCTCCAGATCCACGTCACCGAGGCTACCCTGGCCACCGCTGGGGTCCGGCCGGAGCGGCGCCGGCTCCCGTTCCCCGGCCCCCAGCCACTGGCGGATGCGCGCCTCCTCGGAGCGGACCCTCCCCAAACCATCCCGCGCCAGGAGGACCTCGCCCTCCAGGGCCGCCAGCCGGCGACTCAAGGCGCTGCGGTCTGCTTCGACCTGGGCGAGCTTGGCGTATACCCCGGCCGCCGCGCGGTGCAGATGCAGGGTCGTGGCGCCGAAGAGCAGGGCGGAGAGGGCCGTCAGCAGGACACCCCCTCCCACCACCAGGGCCAGCCGGCGCGGCATCGCCAGGCGGTTGAGCACCCCCGTGTCCCGGCGACGCCACAAAAAAATCAATGTTTCCGAAGTCTTAGCCATTATCTCTCGCCTCTCGTAAGCAACCGTAGGCGCCAAACGTCCCGGGGCCTTTTACCACAGGCCCCCCGGATTGGGCAACCAAGACCTGCGGGAATCACGGGGTGAGGGGGGTGCGGGCCAGAACCAGGACCCACACGTCCCGGGCGCCGGCGGCCCGACACGCCCGGGCGCAGGCCCGCGCGGTTGCGGTGGAGGTGGCGACGTCATCCACCAACACCACGGAGCCCTGCAGGCGCTCCCGGGGGCGGAAGGCACGGGACGCGGCACGGTGCCTCTCGTCGGCGGCCAGACCCACCAGGTCCGGGGCGCCCGGGAGCTTGGCCAGGGCCGTGGGGCGCCACGCCAACCCCCGGGCCCGAGCGAGGCGGCGGGCGAGCAGGGCCGGGAGGTCGCAGCCCCGTCGGCGCAAGGTGCTGGGGTCGCACGGCACGGGCACCGCCGCGGCGGGGCCTTCCTGCCCCGCGGCGTCAAAGGTGTCCAGGAGGAGGGCGGCCAGGGCGCCGATCAGGTGGACCTGCCCCCCGTACTTGAACCCTTGGATGGCTTCCAGGAGCCCCCCCTGGTATCGGCCCCAGGCGACGAGGCGGCGAAAGGGCGGGGGAGAGGACGAACATCGGGGACAGGGGTGGTTGGGCCCGGCGCCGCCGAAGGGCAGGGCACACACCGGGCACCGCGGCTCCCCCAGGGGCGTGAGGCGCTGGCAGCAACGGGGGCAGAAGGGCTCTCCCGGGGCCGGGGCTCGCGCCCGACACAGGGGGCAGAGGGGAGGAAGGAGCACCCGGCCGAGCCCCCGGAGCAGCTCCCGGACGGGCCCGAGGCTCATCGGCGAGGCCCCCCCCGCCGCGCCGCGCGGACAGCGCCGGGATGCCGGCTCGATGCACCGGCCGCCGAGGATCGCGAAGCGGGCATCCCGCACCCCTATCTAGGGGTCCAGGAGGCTCCGGCCCGTCATCTCGGGGGGCACCGGCAGCCCCAGGAGGGCCAGGAGGGTGGGAGCCACGTCGGCGAGGATGCCCCCCGCCCGGAGGGTGGCGCCCACCCGAGCGTCGTCCACCAGCAGGCACGGCACCCGGTTGGTGGTGTGGGCGGTGTGGGGCTGGTCCTCCGCCACGTCCCACATGGTCTCGGCGTTGCCGTGGTCCGCGGTCACGATGGCCGCGTACCCGGCCGCCCGCAGGGCGTCCACCACGTCCCCGACGCAGGCGTCCACCGCTTCCACGGCTTGGACGGCCGCCCCGAGGATCCCGGTGTGCCCCACCATGTCGAGGTTCGCGAAGTTGACGACGATGAGGTCGTGGACCGACCGGCGGATCTCGTCCACCAAGCGGTCCCGAACCCCGTAGGCGCTCATCTCCGGCCGCAGGTCGTAGGTGGCCACCTCCCGGGGGCTCGGCACCAGGATCCGCTCCTCCCCGCGGAAGAGGTCCTCCCGGCCGCCGTTGAAGAAGAAAGTAACGTGGGCGTACTTCTCGGTCTCGGCGATCCGGAGCTGGCGGAGCCCGGCGGCAGCGATCACCTCCCCGAGGATGTGGGTCAACCCCTCGGAGGGGAAGGCCACCGGGAGGCCGAAGTCCTTGCCGTACTCGGTGAAGGTCACGTACGAGGACAGCCGGGGGCGCGCCGTTACGTCAAACTCCCCAAAGCCCGGCTCGGTAAACGCCCGGGTCAGCTCCCGGGCCCGGTCGGAGCGGAAGTTGAAGAAGATCACCGCGTCCCCGTCGGCCATGGGCCCCAGGGGGGCGCCGTCGGCACCGAGGACCACCCGGGGGACCACGAACTCGTCGGTCTGGCCCGAGGCGTACGCCTCGGCCACGGCGGCCGCCGCCGAGGCCGCCGGCAGGCCCTCCCCGAGGGCGATGGCCCGGAAGGCCTTCTCGACCCGTTCCCACCGGGTGTCCCGATCCATGGGGTAGAAGCGACCGCTCAGCGTGGCGATGGCCCCCACCCCTGCCGTTGCCGCGGCGCGCTCCAGCGCGGCCACGTACTCCGCCCCGCTGCTGGGGGGGGTGTCGCGCCCGTCCAGGAAGGCGTGGACGAACACCCGGGTGAGCCCCTGGCGCCGGGCCAGCTCCAAGAGCGCGACCAGGTGTCCCTGGTGGCTGTGGACCCCCCCGTCGGACAAAAGCCCCAGGAGGTGCAGGGCGCCCCCGGCGGCGAGGGCGCGGTCGCACGCCTCTCCGAGGACGGCGTTGGCGAAGAAGCTCCCGTCTTCGATGGCGAGGGTGATGCGGGTGAGGTCCTGGTACACGACCCGGCCCGCCCCGAGGTTTAAGTGGCCCACCTCCGAGTTCCCCATCTGGCCCGGTGGCAGCCCGACGTCCAGGCCCGAGGCCCCTAGGGTGGTCGCCGGGAAGGCCCACGTCAGGGCATCGAGGCGCGGCGTCTGGGCCTGGCGGACGGCGTTGAAGCGGGGGTCCTCCCGGTGGCCCCAGCCGTCGAGGACCAGCAGGGCGGCGCGGCGCGGCGTCACCTCACCCCTCGCTCAAGGCGGGCGGCGCGGCGTCCAGGTCCAGGTCCAGGGTGCCCAAAGCCCCGCAGGCGGGACAGCCCTCGGCCCAGCCCCGGTGGCGGGCGCGGCAGTGGCGACAGACAAACCCGGGGGTGACGTCGATCGCCCCCCCCAGGGCGCTCCGGCGGAAGGCCTCCGCGGCCCCCTGGAACGAGCGCAAGCGGTACAGCGCCTCCCCCAGCAGGAGTCGACCGAGGGGTGACGACGCCTCCTTGGCGCCGTCCCCTTCCAGGAGGTCTAGCGCCTCCGTGGCGCGTTCGAGCTCCAGGAGGAGTCGCGCCCTCAGGAGCACCGGCGCCCCGCCGCGCTTGCCGAGCTTCTTGTACAGCTTGAGGACCTCCTCGGCGCCTCCCTCCGCGAGGCGCGCGGCCTCCAGGCGGAGCAGCAAACCGACCTGTTCGGTGGCCTCGTAGCCGCGGAGCCACGCCTGGCCCGCCCCGTGGTGGTCTCCGGCGGCCCACAGCGCCTCCCCGAGGGCGAGGTGGGCCGGGGCAAACCCCTCCTCGTCCCGGAGCAGCCGTTCGAGGACGGCCTTGGCGTCCGGGGGAGGGAGGCGGCGAGCCTCCCGATACCGCAGCTCCGCCAGCAGCCGGCGCGCCTCGGTGCGGGCCGGGCGCCCCGAGGCGAGGGGGACGATCTTCTCTTGGATCCGAACGGCGTCGGCCCAGTTGCTGGCCCGCCGGTACAGGTCCCGCAGGGACGCCAACGCCCCGGGATGCTCGGGATCGCCTTCGAGCCAGCGGCGCAGGGTGGCCACCTGTCCCTCGAAGTCCTCTCGAGCCCGGTACAGCTCCAAGAGGAGGGCCAACACCTGGGGATCCTTGGGGTGGTCTTCGGCGAGGACCTTGAGGCGCCGCTCGGCGTCGGCGAGGCGGCCGTCCGAAACCTCCAGGCGGGCGACCTCCAGGGCGATGGTCAGGTCCCCCGGCCCCTTGCGGGCGGCCCGGCGCAAGAGCTTGTGGGCGACCTTGGTCTTGCCCAGGACCACGCTGCCCCGGCCCTCGGCCAGGAGCCGGTGGGCCTCGTCGCGCCGCGCGTCGGCCCGTTGGTGGCGCCAGAAGGCGAAGGACCGCAGGCCCTCCCGAAAGGCCGAAAAGAAGACCGCCACGGCAAAGCCGGCCAGGAAGAACAGGAAGAGCGCCAAGGCGAAGCTCACCTTGATCCGGGCGCCGCCAGGCAGGAACCGAAAGTCCACGGCGATGGGGTTGAGGGTGAAGAGGTACCCAAACGCCAGCAAGGCGGCGACGAGGGCGACGATGGCACGCTTCTGCATCACGGATTACTCCCCTCTCAAGCGAGGCGCTGCGTTGCCGCGCGAGGGACCGGGACCAGGGCGGCGTCCGGCGACCGGGAGGCTTGGGGGAGCGCGCCCGCTGCCGCCGCCTCGCCCATCCCCTCAGCCGGCCCGCTGCTCGGTCCGGCCCCGGGGGCCGGCGACCCGGACGTCTCCCCGGCGCACCGTCACCTTCTGGTTGTCCAGGTACTCCAACAGCGGGATCGAGTACTTGCGGCTGGTCCCCGTCAAGTCCTTGAGGTCCGCCACCCCCAGCTCCCCCCGTTCGGCCAGCACCCCGATCACCCGCCCCACCAGCTCCTCGAGGTGGGCGGTCACGAAGAAGTAGCCTTCCTTGGTCCGGGTGAGCACCCCCTCGGCCGCCAGGAAGTCGAACACCGGCTTGAGCGAGCGAGGGTCCTGGCCGAGGGTGCCCGCCGCATCCTCCAGGGTGGGGGCCTCGTACCCCCGCTCCGCCAAGACCCCGAGAATGCGGTGGCGCAGGGCGTCGTCGCTGGCGCTCAAGGCGACCACGAAGTCGCTGCGCCGCGCGAGCTCGCCCTCCCGGGCCACCTGGCCGGCCCCGGCCAGCCGATCCAGAACGTGCTCGACGAGCTTGGGCCCGACGTGGCGGGGGAACTTGGTGCGCAGCTCCTCCACCCCGAGCCCCTTCTTTAGGGGGTGTTCCGCGTGGTAGCGGGCAAGCACCGCCAGGGCCCGGGTCTCCAGGGCCGACACCACCCCCAGGTCGTGGTGGCGTTGGGACTTGCGGTCGGTGACCACCGCTAGCCCGGCCCGCACGGCGCCCTGCAACAGGTTGCGGGCGTCTTCCAGGGGCACGCCGAGGGCCGCCTGGACCTCCGGCGGATCCAGGCCGGCCGCTCCCCGGGCCTCGAGGAAGCCGCGGAGGCGCTCTCCGGGCTCGCCGCCGGCGAGCAGCGCCAGCCGCTCCAAGGCGGCCGCCTTGCGCCCCCGGTGCCGGGCAGGCCGGTGGTCCAGGATCACCCCCCCGGCCACCGTCGTCGCCGGGGAAAACGCCCGCAGCACGAACCGGTCGCCGGGGCAGGCGGTCACCCACGCCGCAGAGCGGAGCTGGGCATACGCCCACTCGCCAGGAGCGAGCTCGTCCCGGTCCAAAAGGGCCACCACCACCGGGGCCTCCTGGGTGCCCACGTGCAGCCGCAACCGGGCCCGATCCGTCACCGGCTTGGGCGTAGAGCCGAGGAGTTCCAGGCGCACGTCCACCATGTGGGTGGGCGCGAGGGTGTCGGGATGGACGGCGGTGTCCCCCCGAGCCAGGTCCGCCACCTCGACCCCGGACAGGTTCAGGGCTACCCGTTGCCCCGCCGCCCCCCGGTCGTCCCCGTGGCCGTGGACCTGCACGCCCCGCACCTTGGCTCGGCGGCCCTGGGGCAGGAAGACGACCTCGTCGTCTCGACGCACGGAGCCCGAGACCACCGTCCCGGTCACCACCGTGCCGAACCCCTTCATGGTAAAGACCCGGTCGACGGGCAACCGAAAGAGGCCCCGGCTGCTGCGCTGGGGCACCGCCCGGGCGAGGGCGTCCAACTGCCCCACCAGGGCGTCGGTCCCGGCTCCGGTGACCGCCGACACCGGCACCACCGGCGCCCCCTCGAGGAAGGTCCCCTGGACCAGGGACGCCACGTCCTCGCGGGCCAGCTCCAGGAACTCGGGGTCCACCAGGTCGGCCTTGGTCAACGCCACGAGGCCCGCCTTCACCTGGAGCAGGCTACAGATCTCCAGGTGCTCCCGGGTCTGGGGCATCACCCCCTCGTCCGCCGCCACCACCAGCATCACCAGGTCGATGCCCGTCACCCCCGCGACCATGTTCTTGACGAACCGCTCGTGCCCCGGCACGTCCACCACCGACAGGTCGATGCCGCTCGGGAGGAGCAGGTGGGCGAAGCCGAGCTCGATGGTGATGCCCCGCTCCTTCTCCTCCTTCAGCCGATCCGTGTCGATGCCGGTGAGGGCTCGCACCAGGGAGGTCTTGCCGTGGTCGATGTGGCCGGCGGTGCCGAGGACCACCCGCTTCTGTTCCGAACCTGCCATCGTCTCGGCCCACTCCTCGGGGGCGCCCACGAAACCGCGCCCGGCTTGGCATCCCTCCGGGAAACCCGCCCGGATGCTAGCAGAGCCCCGGGGGGGCTGCAAGAAACCCTGGTCCCTTCGAAGCTGCCCCCCAGGACGGCGACGGGTCCGGGGAGCCCGTTCCCAGGCCGGCGTCAGCAGTCGAAGTACAGGGCGAACTCCCAGGGGGCGGGGCGCAGGTGCACGGCGTCGACCTCGTGGCGGCGCTTGTAGTCGATCCAGGCGTCCAGGGCGTCCCGGGTGAAGACGTTGCCCTGGCACAGGAAGTCGCTGTCGGCCTCGAGGGCCCGCAGGGCGTCGCCGAAGGTGGCCGGGGTGACCGGGACCCCGCTCGGCTCGCCGGAGGCACGGCGGTCCCACTCCTGATCCAGGGGCTCGCCGGGGTCGAGGCGCCGGACGATGCCGTCGAGCCCCGCCAGGAGCATGGCTGCCAGGGCCAGGTAGCCGTTGGCCGAGGGGTCGGGGGTCCGGTACTCGATGCCCCGGGCCTCCGCGCCCCCCAGCCCCATGGGCACCCGCACCGCCGCCGAGCGGTTGCGCCCCGAGTAGGCGAGGTGGACCGGGGCCCCGTAGCCCGGCACCAGGCGCCGGTAGGAGTTGGTGCTCGGGTTGCACACGGCGCACAGGGCCGGCGCGTGGCGCAAGATCCCCCCGATGTACCACAGGGCGGTCTGGCTCAAGCCACCGTAGCCGTCCCCGGCGAAGAGGTTCTCCTCCCCCCGCCACAGGGTCTGGTGCACGTGGAGCCCCGAGCCGTTGTCCTCGAAGAGGGGCTTGGGCATGAAGGTGAGGGTCTTGCCGTTGCGGCGGGCCACGTTCTTCAGGATGTACTTGAACCACTGGAGGTTGTCCCCCTGCTCCACCAGGCCGGCCGGCCGCAGGTCGATCTCGCCCTGGCCGCCGGTGGCCACCCCGTGGTGCTGGCGCGCCACGGGGATGCCGACCTTGAGGAGCTCCACCACCATCTCGCACCGGAGGTCGTGGAGGCTGTCCACCGGGGGGGCGGGGAAGTAGCCCTCCCGGTACCGGGGCTTGTAGCCGAGGTTCGGCTGCTCATCCCGGCCGGTGTTCCAGCGCCCCTCCTCGGAGTCGAGGAAGTAAAAGCCGCTGTTGCGGGTCTGGTCGAAGCGGATGTCGTCAAAGACGAAGAACTCCACCTCCGGGGCGAAGGCAGCCCGGTCGGCCACCCCGGAGGCCCGGAGGTACGCCGCGGCCTTCTGGGCGATGTGCCGGGGGTCCCGGCTGTACGGCTCCCGGGTGACCGGATCGAGGATGTTGCCGATCAGGTGCAGGGTGCGCTCCTTGGGGAACGGGTCCACCTTGGCGGTGGCGGGGTCGGGCACCACCAGCATGTCGGCGGCGTGGATCGGCTGCCACCCCCGGATGCTCGAGCCGTCGAAGCCGTGGCCCTCGTCGAAGATCCCCTCGTCGAGCTCCTGGACCGGGATCGTGAAGTGCTGCCACAGGCCGACGAAGTCCATGAACTTGATGTCGACCAGGGCGCACTCGTTTTCGCGGGCGAACTCCATCACGTCTCTGGGGTGCATGGCGGGTCCTTCTGGCGCCGACAGGCGCCGATCTGTCCACAGTCTTGTTTGGCTTGGCGGCCTAGGCTACGATTTTGTCCCATCGGCCCCGGGAGAGCTAGGAGGTTTCGTGACGACGGACAAGGCCCTGGAGCGCAAAGTCCAGGAAGTGGGCACCTTGTACGAGGTGAGCGCCGCCCTCGGCGCCAGCCTCGACCTGCGGGAGCGCCTCGGGCGGATCCTGGGCATCCTCGCCGACCGCCTCGGCATGACCCGGGGCACGGTGTCCCTGGTGTCCCCCTACGCCGAGGAGGTCCAAATCGAGGCCTCCTGGGGCTTGAGCCCCGAAGCGGTGCGCCGGGGGCGCTACGGCTTCGGCGAGGGGATCATCGGTCGGGTGGTCGCCTCGGGGGAGCCCATGGTGGTGCCGAGCATCGACAAGGAACCCCGCTTCCTCAACCGCACCCTGAGCCGCTCCGGCCTCGCCGCCGGGGAGATCTCCTTCCTGTGCGTCCCCATCCGCAGCGGGGACGACGTCCTGGGCGCCCTGAGCGTGGACCGGGTGTACCACGAAGGCAACGCCTTCGACGAGGATCTTCGCCTGCTCACCATCATCGCCGCCATGGTCGGGCAGGCGGTGAAGCTCGACCGCCTGGTGGCGGACGAACGCCAGCGACTGGTGGCGGAAAAGGACCGCCTCCAGGCCGACCTGGTGAAGAAGTACAACATCACCAACATCATCGGCAACAGCAAGGCGATGCACCAGGTGTTCGCGATGATCGCCCAGGTGGCCAAGTCCAACGCCACCGTGCTAGTGCGGGGGGAGAGCGGCACCGGCAAGGAGCTCGTCGCCCACGCCATCCACTACGGCAGCCCCCGAGCCAAGCGCCCCTTCGTCAAGGTGAACTGCTCGGCGATCCCCGAGACCCTCATCGAGAGCGAGCTCTTCGGCCACGAGAAGGGGTCCTTCACTGGCGCCACCGCCCGCAAGCCCGGCAAGTTCGAGCTGGCCGAGGGGGGGACGATCTTCCTCGACGAAATCGGCGAGGTGAACCCTGCCACCCAGGTGAAGCTCCTCCGGGTCCTCCAGGAGAAGGAGTTCGAGCGGGTGGGGGGGTGGGAGACGATCAAGGTCAACGTCCGCATCATCGCCGCCACCAACCGCAACCTCGAAGACGCCATGGCCGAGGGGACCTTCCGGGAGGACCTGTACTACCGCCTCAACGTCTTCCCCATCTACATGCCCGCCCTGCGGGAGCGCAAGACCGATATCCTGCTTCTGGCCGAGCACTTCCTCGACGCCTACGCCCGGGAGAACGGTAAGGAGATCCGGCGCATCACCACCCCCGCCATCGACATGCTGGTGGCCTACCACTGGCCGGGCAACGTCCGGGAGCTCGAGAACTGCGTGGAACGGGCGGTGCTCTTGTGCGACGAGCCGGCCATCCACTCCTACCACCTACCGGCGACGCTGCAGACCGCCGACGCCTCCCGAAGCGCCGTCGACCTCTCCCTGGAGGAGGCCACGCGGACCTTCGAGACCGACCTGGTGGTCGATGCCCTCAAGGCGACCCGGGGTAACGTCCGCCAGGCTGCCGGGCAGCTCGGCACCACCGCCCGCATCCTCGGCTACAAGGTCCGCAAGTACGGCATCGAGCCGCGGCGCTACCGCTAAAGATCTCTGCCCCTCAAGGGGTTCTGGGGTGGCCCGGCCCGACTCGTGCATGGGGGCTCGTCACCGCCCGCCGCCGGGCCCCTGGGGGGCGCGGCACGCCCACTGTTGCGCGCGTCGCCCAGCGATGCCCGCCTGACCCCGGGGCCCCGGGAAGAGGAGTTGCGAGATGGAAGAAGTGCGTTCCCCCATGGCTGCCAAGGTGTGGAAGATCGAGTGCCGGGCCGGCGATCCGGTTCGGGTCGACGAGGTGGTGGTCGTCCTGGAGGCGATGAAGATGGAGGCCGAGGTCTTCGCCACGGCCGCGGGCCGGGTGGCGGAGCTCCGGGTCAAGGAAGGCGACAGCGTGGAGGAGGACCAGGTCCTCCTCGTCATCGATACCCCCTAGTCGGGAAGGAGGAGAACCCATGGTCTTCGAGCTCACCCCCGAACAGAAGATGGTCCAGGAGCAGGCGCGGCGGTTCGCGGAAAACGAGATCAAGCCCTTCGTGGAGGCCGAGGAGGCCGACCACCTATTCCCCCTGGAGCGGGTGCGCAAGATGGCCGAGCTCGGCTTTTTTGGCTGCGGGGTCGACGAGAAGTACGGCGGCAACGGCATGGGGATGATGGAGAGCGTGCTTCTGGCCGAGCAGATCGCCAAGGTGAGCCCCTCCTGGCGCCTGCCCTTCAACATGCAAAACCTCGGGCCCGCCCTAACCGTTCAGGAGTTTGGCACCGAGGCCCAGAAGGAGGCGTACATCCCCGGCTGGGTGAGCGCCGAGAGCATCGGTTACTTCGCCATCACCGAGCCCAACAGCGGCTCGGACGTGGCGAGCATGAAGACCACCGCCCGGGACGACGGCGACGCCTGGGTGCTCAACGGCCAGAAGACCTGGATCTCCAACGCCCACGTGGGGGACGTGGGGCTCGTCTACGCCTTCACCGACCGGGCCGCCAAGTACAAGGGCATGACCTGCTTTTTGGTCGATCTAAAGAAGACCCCCGGCATCACCACCCGGGCCATCGAGACCAAGCTCGGGCTCCACTGCGCCCCCACCGGCGAGGTGCTCTTCGACGACGCCCGCATCCCCAAGGACGCGGTGCTCGGTGAGGTCGGCGACGGCTTTCGCATCTGCATGTGGCAGCTCAACAACACCCGCCTCGGCTGCGCCGCCGGGGCCATCGGCTGCGCCGGGGGCGCCCTGGATCTCGGCATCGCCTACGCCAACGAGCGCACCCAGTTCGGCGGGCCCATCGGCAAGTTCCAGATGATCCAGTCCCAGATCGCGGAGCTGGTGTGCGAGCACCACGCGGCCCAGTTGCTGGTGTACCGGGCGGCGTACCTGAAAGACCAGAAGAAGCCGAACCAGCTCGAGACCTCGGTGGCCAAGTACTACGCCGCCGAGGCCGCCGTCCACGCCACCAACGAGGTCATGAAGATCTACGGCTCCTGGGGCTTCTCCACCGAGTACCCCATCGAGCGGTACTTCCGCGACGCCAAGAGCTACCAGGTGGTGGAGGGGACCTCGAACATCCAAAAGACCATCATCGCCGGCATCGCTTTGGGGCATACGGCGAACCGGTAGGGGGTGATCCGACCGATCCGACGGATCGGACCGATCGGTCCGATCTGAAGCTCACCCCGCCGTCGGCGCCCCCCTGGGCCCGGCGGCGGGGCCCCCTCCGTGGCCCTTCCCTTGCATTAGCAACCGGTCGGTTGGTAAAGGGGGGGCCGTCCGCCCCCTGGTCGCCCCCGTTTCCCGGTGGATAATGTCCGGGGCCGGGTAAATCCTCACCGCCGCCCCGGTCTTCGCCTGCAGGAGAAGCCCATGAACATCGCCGACGCCCTGGACCGCAACCGCTTGTTCTCCCCCGACCGGGAGGCCATCACCGCCGGGGGCCGCTCCTGGACCTACGGGCGGCTGTGGGAGGAGGCGAACCGGGTCGCCCAGGGCCTCGCCGCCCTGGGGGTCTCCCGGGGAGACCGGGTCTGCCTCTTCCTCACCAACTGCCCCGAGTTCATCGTGGCCTACTACGGGTGCCAGAAGCTCGGGGCGATCTGCGTGTCGCTCTCGAGCATGTGCAAGGCCGACGAGATCGCGTACATGATCAACGACTGCGAGGGGGTGGTGCTGATCACCGAGGAGGGGCTCCTCGAGCAGGTGCCCGCCCGGGCCCGCATCCCCGCCATCCGCACCGTGGTGTCCCTGGACGGGGCCGGGGGGGACCTGGGGTGGGACGCCCTGGTGGCGGGGGGAGACCCGGCCTTCCCCACCACCCCCACCGACCGCCACGACGGCGCTGCCATCATCTACACCTCGGGGACCACCGGCGAACCCAAGGGGGTGGTCCTCACCCACGGCAACGTGGTGTCAAACACCATCGCCGCCCGGTACCTGTGCGACATGCGCCCGGACGACCGGGCCCTGTGCTTTCTGCCCGTCTATCACTCCTTCGCCCAGAACTTCATCTTCAACGCCGCAATCCAGGCGGGCTGCACCCTGGTGCTCCACAAGAAGTTCGAGATGGAGCCGATCCTTCGAAGCATCGAAGAAGACCGCATCACCCGGTGGTACGCGGTGCCCCCGGTGTACATCCTGATGCTCAACCACCCCGACCCGGCCCGGGTGGACGACGCCTTCTCCACCGTGCGCTACTGCTTCTCGGCGGCCTCCTCCATGCCCGGAGAGGTGGCCCGACGCTGGAAGGAGCGCTTCGGCCTGGACGTGAACGAGGGCTACGGCCTCACCGAGACCACCCCGTTCTCCACCTACAACCATGAACTCCGCCACAAGGTGGGCTCGGTGGGCACGGCGATCATGAACGTGGAGGTGCGCATCGCCGACGGGGAGGGCCGGGAGGTGCCCCGGGGGGAGCTCGGGGAGATCCAAATCAAGGGGCCCAACGTCATGCGGGAGTACTACGGCAAGCCCGCCGAGACGGCCGAAGCGGTGGTGGACGGGTGGCTGCGCTCCGGCGACATCGGGCACATGGACGCGGAGGGGTACGTCTTCATCTCGGACCGGCTCAAGGACATGATTAACGCCGCCGGCCTCAAGGTGTGGCCCCGGGAGGTGGAGGAGGTGCTGTACGGCCACCCCAACGTCCGGGAGTGCGCGGTGGTCGGGGTGCCCCACGAGGTGTTCGGGGAGACCGTGAAGGCGGTGGTGGCCCTCAAGGAGCCCGGGGCCACCTCGGCCGAGGAGCTGATCGGCCTGGTCAAGAAGCGGCTCGCGGACTACAAGGCGCCCCGGGTGGTGGAGTTCGTGGCCGAGCTGCCAAAGAACGCCACCGGCAAGATCCTCAAGCGGGCCCTGCGGGAGACCGAGGCCCGGTAGGGCTTCGCAACGAGAGGAGGAGCGACGATGTTCACCAAGGCCTATATCCCCTACGGCGGGTACTACTCCACCCCCTTCTCCAAGTGGCAGATGACGCTCGCCAACGAGCACTCCCTGGTCTTCGCGGCGAGCACCGCGGCCCGGTGGCTCGGTCAGAAGGGCATCGACCCCAAGACCTTCGACTACCTGTACCTCGGCTACACCATCCACCAGAAGCAGGCCTTTTACGGCGCCCCCTGGGTGGCAGCGCTCCTCGGCACCGACGGCACCCCCGGCGCCAACGTCAGCCAGGCGTGCTCCACCTCCACCACCTGCCTGTACTACGCCGCCGCCGGCCTGGAGGGCGGGCTCTTCGGGACGGCGCTCACCGTGGTGGCCGACCGCTGCTCCAACGGTCCCCACGTGGTGTGGCCCAACCCCCAGGGCCCCGGGGGCGAGGTGATCCACGAGAACTGGCTGATGGACAACTTCGGCCGCGACCCCTACGCCAAGGGCCCGATGATCCAGACGGCGGAAAACGTGGCGAAGGAGATGGGGGTCACCAAGGAGCAGTGCGACGCCCTCACCGCCCGGCGCTACGAGCAGTACCTGGACGGCCTGGCCAACGACCGGGCGTTCCAGAAGCGCTACCTCTTCCCCGCCGAGGTCCAGGTGACCAAGAAGAAGACCATCGCGTTGAGCGAGGACGAGGGGATCATCCCCACCACCCGGGAGACCCTGGCGGGCCTGCCCACGGTGCTCCCCGGCGGGGTCCACAGCTTCGGCTCCCAGACCCACCCCGCCGACGGCAACGGCGCCGTCATCGTCACCACCCGGGAGCGAGCCCGGGAGCTATCGGCGAACCCGGCCCTGGAGGTCCAGGTGGTGAGCTACGGCTGCTCGCGAACCGAGAAGGGCTTCATGCCCCGGGCCCCGGTGCCGGCGGCCCGCATGGCGCTCGCCAAGGCCCGCATCGGCATCGGCGACGTGGCGGCGATCAAGACCCACAACCCCTTCGTGGTGAACGATCTGTACTTCGCCCGGGAGTTCGGGGTGGACGCCGACACCTGCAACAACTTCGGCAGCCCCCTGATCTTCGGCCACCCCCAGGGCCCCACCGCCGGCCGCTGCATCATGGAGCTGATCGAAGAGCTCGCCCAGAAGGGCGGCGGCTACGGCCTCTTCACCGGCTGCGCCGCCGGCGACACCGGCGCCGCCCTGGTGGTGAAGGTGGGATAGGCAAGAGAGCAGATTCCCATGACTCCCATGACTCCCATGGGACCTATGGGAAGCATGGGAATTATGGGACAAGAAAGACCAACCGATAACTACCACCCCAAAGGAGAACCACCATGAGCGCAGAGTCGATTCGAACCATTGGCGTCGCCGGGGCCGGGTCCATGGGCGCCGGCATCGTCCAGCAGTGCGCGGTCAACGGCTACCGGGTGCGGGTGATCGAGGTCAACGACGCCGCCTGGCAGCGGGGCCGGTCCATCATCGAGAAGAGCCTCGCCCGGCTGGTCAAGGGCGGCAAGCTCACCGACGCCGACGTGGCGGCGGTGTGGGAGCGGATCTCGTTCTCCACCGACCACGGGAGCTTCGCCGACGTGGACTTCGTCATCGAGGCGGTGATCGAGGAGTTCGAACTGAAGAAGACCCTCTTCGAGAAGCTCGATGCGGTCTGCGGCCCCCACGCGATCTTCGCCTCCAACACCTCGAGCCTCTCCATCACCGAGCTCGCGGCCACCACCAAGCGCCGGGACAAGTTCGTAGGCATGCACTTCTTCAACCCGGTGGCGATGATGAAGCTCGTCGAGGTGATCCCGGGCCTGGAGACCTCCGAGGCCACCGTGGACCTCGCCCAGGCGGTGGTGCGCCGCATCGGCAAGGAGCCGGTCACCTGCAAGGATGCCCCGGGCTTCATCGTCAACCGCCTCCTGATCCCCATGCTCATCGACGCCGTGCGCCTGGTGGAGGCCGGGGTAGCGACCCCCGCCGACATCGACAAGGCCATGAAGCTCGGCGCCGGCATGCCCATGGGCCCCCTGGAGCTGATCGACTACACCGGCGCCGACATCTCCTACTTCGTCGGCAACGTCTTTTTTGACTACATGCGCGAGCCGCGCTTCGCCCCGCCCCACCTCCTGCGCAAGATGGTGAAGGCCGGCCTCTTGGGTCGCAAGACCGGCAAGGGCTTTTACGACTACGCGCAGAAGGACTGATCCGCTGTTCGCCCATCACGTGTGAGGAGAGGTCATGAAAGACGTCTTGTTAGGAAACGAGGCGATCGCCCGGGGCGCGTGGGAGGCGGGGGTCACCTTCGCCTCCGCCTACCCCGGCACCCCATCCACCGAGATCCTCCAGAACATCGCCTCGGGCTACCCGAAGGACATCTACAGCCAGTGGTCCCCCAACGAGAAGACGGCCCTCGAAGTGGCGGTGGGCGCCTCCATCGCCGGGGCCCGGGCGCTGGCGTGCATGAAGCACGTGGGGGTCAACGTGGCCGCCGACCCCCTCTTCACGGCGGTGTACACCGGCGTGCGGGGCGGGCTGGTGCTGCTGACGGCGGACGACCCCTTCCTCCACTCGAGCCAAAACGAGCAGGACAACCGGCACTACGCCCGGGCTGCCAAGCTCCCCCTGGTGGAGCCCTCGGACTCCCAGGAGGCCAAGGACTTCCTCAAGGTCGCCTTCGAGCTCTCCGAGCGCTTCGACACCCCGGTGCTCTTTCGGACCACCACCCGCATCAACCACTCCAAGGGGGTGGTGGAGCTCGGTGAGCGCACCGAACTGCCCAAGCCCACCGAGCTGCCCCGGGACCCCGCCAAGTACACCATGCTCCCGGGGTTTGCCCGGCCCAAGCACCCCAAGATCGAGGCGCGCCTCGCCGAGCTCAAGGCCCTGGGGGCCACGAGCCCCCTCAACCGGGTGGAGATGGGGGACGCGGCGGTGGGCATCATCACCTCCGGGGTGGCCTACCACTACGCCAAGGAGGCCCTGCCCGGGGCGAGCTTTCTCAAGCTCGGCCTCACCTTCCCCTTCCCCGACGCCCTGGTGCGGGACTTCGCGAGCAAGGTCAAGCAGGTGGTGGTGGTGGAGGAGCTCGACCCCTACCTGGAGGAGCAGGTGAAGCTCCTGGGGATCGAGGTCGCCCACGGCAAGGACTGGTTCCCGATCTGCGGCGAGCTCGAGCCCGCCGACGTGGCGGCCAAGCTGGCCGGCACGCGCGCCGAGGTGGCCGCCCCCGCCCCGGGCCTCCCCACCCGGCCCCCGGTGATGTGCCCGGGGTGCTCCCACCGCGGCGTCTTCCACGTGCTCAAGAAGCTCAAGGTCTTCGTCTCCGGGGACATCGGCTGCTACACCCTGGGGGCCCTGCCCCCTTTCAACGCCATGCACGCCTGCCTGTGCATGGGCGGGTCGATTCCCATGGCCCACGGCATCTCCAAGGTGATGGAGGGCTCGGACGACCCAAAGAACCGCACGGTGGCGGTGATTGGCGACTCCACCTTCTTCCACTCCGGGGTGACCGGCCTCATGGACATGATTTGGAACGGGGGCAACTCCGTCGTCTTGATCCAGGACAACCGGATCACCGGCATGACCGGGGGCCAGGACACCCCCGGCACCGGCAAGACCCTGATGGGGCGGGACGCCCCCATGGTGGACATCGAGAAGCTGGTCCTGGCGCTCGGCATCAAGGCCGTGAACGTCCGGGTGGTGGGCGCCTACGACCTCAAGGCGGTGGAGACCGTCCTCAAGGAGGAGCTCGCCAAGCCCGAGCCCTCGGTGGTAATCACCAAGGACCCGTGCGTCTTGAACTACCGGGTGAAGGACCGCCCCCTCCGGGTCGACCCCGAGGCGTGCACCGCCTGCAAGGTGTGCCTGCAGGTGAGCTGCATCGCGCTCTCCATGCAGGGCCAGGGCGACGACCGCAAGGCCTCCATCGACCCGAACTTCTGCACGGGGTGCACGGTGTGCGCCCAGGTTTGCAAGTTCGACGCCATTTCCCGGGCGTAGAGAGAGGACACCGACGATGAAGACGACGAACTTCCTCTTGTGCGGCGTGGGCGGCCAGGGGGTGCTTCTGGCGAGCGTCATCCTCGCCAAGGCGGCGCTCAGCCAGGGCCTGGACGTGAAGGGCGGCGAAGTCCACGGCATGGCCCAGCGGGGCGGCGCGGTGATCTCCCACATGCGGTTGGGGGATCAGGTCCACTCCCCCCTGGTGCCCTACGGCCAGTGCGACTTCATGCTCGGCTTCGAGCCCCTGGAGGCGGTCCGCAACGCCCACTGGGTGAAGCCCGAGGGCTTGCTGATCTACAACACCTACCGGGTGCCGCCCTCCACGGTGGCGGCGGGCCTGGCCGAGTACCCCGAGGACCTGGACGCGGTCCTCGGGCGGTTTCCGTGCCGAAAGCTGGTGGTGGCGGCGAGCGAGCTGGCCCAGGGCGCCGGGGACATCCGGGCGGCGAACGCGGTAATGGCGGGCGCCCTCTCCCGGTTCCTCGCCTTCCCCCTCCCGGTGTGGGAGGAGGCGGTGGCCGCGAGCGTGCCGGCCAAGGTCTTGGGGATCAACCGCGAGGCGTTTCGCCTCGGCCGGGAGGCCGTCGGCTAGGCGACCGGGGCCCGGGAGATCCACCGCCGGTTCGGACCTGGGAGGGGCGCCCGCTGTTTCGGGGTGCCCCTCTCTCTTTTTCTCTGGATAGAACAACCGAACGTATGGTAGGTTCTGAACGCTGTTTGATTTGGCGCCCCGCAATGGGTCCGGGGCGCGGGCAACGGTCAACCCCCAGAAGAGGAGCGCGCGCATGAAACCGTGGAAGATCCTGGCAACCCTCGCGGTGGCCGCCGCCGTGGCCGTGTTTGCCACCGCCAGCACGGCGCAACAGAAGCCCAACCCCCTCGAGAAGTGGAAGCCGGCCTTCGACCCCTCCGGGGCCAAGTACGTGATGAAGGTCTCCAACATCTCCCACCCCGCCATCGAGGGCATCGGGGTCGGGTATCGGATCCGGGACGAGCTGTGGAAGCGCACCAACGGCCAGCTCTACTTCGACTACTACCCGCTGGCCCAGCTCGGCGGCGAGGTGGAGGTGATCAACCAGCTGATGATGGGCGCCGTCCAGGGCATGATCGCCTCGACCGTGGCCGCCCAGAACCTGGCGCCCCGGTTTGGCGTCGTAAACCTGCCGTTCCTCGTCGACTCCTTTGACCAGCTCGACAAGTTCGTCGCCAACAAGGAGTTGTTTTCCCACTACCTGGCGGCAGCCGAAGACAAGGGTGTCATGGGCGTCGAGGTATCCGGTTTTGGCACCTACGGGTGGGCCACGGTGAAGCCGGTGCGGACCCTCGCCGACGCCAAGCCCCTCAAGTTCCGCATCGCCGAGGCGCCGGTCAACCAGAGCCTGTACAAGGCCTGGGGCCTCAACGCGGTGGTGATGCCGTGGCCGGACGTGGACGTGGCCATGAAGCAGGGCGTGATCGACGGCCTTGACCACGCCGCCATCGTCTCGAGCATCACCAAGAAGTTCGAGATCGCCAAGTACTACACCCAGCTCGACTACGCCCCGGGGCTGTTCGTGCACCTGATCAACAGGGCGTGGTTTAATACCCTGCCCAAGGATCTCCAGCAGACCCTGGTCGCCGTCATCCAGGAGGAGTGCACCAAGACCCGCGTGCTGACCCGGGAGCAGGAGGCGGCCCAGATCGCCAAGGCCAAGGAGGCCGGCGTCGAGTTCATCAAGCTCCCCGACGCGGAGCGGGCGACCCTGCGCAAGCAGGGCGACGCCATCCACAAGGAGTGGGCGGACCGGATGGGCGCTGACTACCTGAAGAAGGTCCAGGACTTCCTGGGGTACAAGTCAAACTAGCGATGGCGTAGGCACCGGGGCCGGGGGAGCTTGGCTCACCCGGCCCCGCGTGCGTCTTGGGAGGAGGCAGCGATGTTCCGACGGACGCTGTATTGGGTCGACAAGGTCTTGACCTTCTTCGAGGAGTGGACGCTCTTCCTGACGGTCCTGGTGGCCCTGGTGACCCTCTTCATCAGCGTCTTTACCCGCTACGCCATGACCTACACCATGACCTGGCCCGAGGAGCTGGTGCGGGAGGTGGTGATGTACGCGACCTTCATCGGCTGCGCCTCGGCGGTCAAGGCGCGCTCCCTGATCCGCATCGACGCGGTGCCGAGCCTGGTGCCGTGGCTAAAAAAGCCGCTGAACTTCGTGAACCACGCCGCGGTGCTCGGCTTCGCCCTCTTTGTCACCTACTACGGCTGGAAGCTCGTGCAGCTCCAGCTCCTGACCAAGCAGACTACGGTCATCCTCAAGGTTCCCCAGGCCCTCCTCTACGGGTTCCTCCCGCTCATGGGCATCTTGATGATCCTACGCCTCGTCCACGTGGTGACCGAGGACATCACCGGCAAGCCGATCTCCCGGTAGGCCGTCGACTCTCACCCGAGCGGGAGCACCCATGGACAGCGCGGTCACGTACGTCGTCTTGATCTTCCTCGGGGCCCTGGCCGCCACCGTGCCGGTGTATCTGGCGCTGGTCTTGACCGGCGTCCTCGGCATGGCTTTCTTCGCGAAGTCCACCATGCCCTTCGACATCCAGGCGATGATGCTCGTCCAGGGCTTTTTTAAGAGCATGGATAACTTCGCCCTGGTGGTGGTCCTGTTCTTCATCCTGTGCGGCAACATCATGACCAGCGGTTCCATCGTGAACAAGCTGATCAAGGTGGCCAAGGCGCTGGTGGGCTTCCTGCCCGGGGGACTCGGCATGGCGGGGGTGCTCGCGTGCGGCTTGTTTGGCGCCATCTCGGGCTCGACGGTGGCCACGGTGGTCGCCATCGGCGGCGTCATGATCCCGGCCCTGATCAAGGAGGGCTACCCCGAGAACTACGCGGTGGGGTCCATGACCTCGGCCCCGATCCTCGGCATCATCATCCCGCCCAGCATCTCCATGATCCTCTACTCGATGGTCACCAACGACTCCCTGTCGACGCTGTTCATGACCGGGTTCATGCCGGGTTTCCTGATCATCCTGGTGTTTTGCGCCTACACCTTCTTCGCCTGCCGGCGGGCCGGCATGCGCATGGAAGCGCCCCCGCCCCTCCGGGAGGTGGTGGCCGTCTTCAAGGAGGGCTTTTGGGCCCTGATGCTCCCGGTAATCATCTTCGGGGGGATCTTCTCCGGGGCCTTCACCGCCAACGAAGCCGCGGTGGTGGCGTGCGTGTACGCCTTCATCGTCGAGATCTTCATCCACAAGGACATGACCCTGGCCCAGGCCCGCAAGGTGATCGTCTCGTCTTCGGTCACCTCGGCGACGCTGCTCGTCATCGTCGCCGGTTCGTCGGTGTTTGGCCGGTACCTCACCCTGGAGCGGCTGCCGGAGATGATCACCGAGGCGGTGGTGGCGACGGTGCACTCCAAGGCGATGTTCCTCCTGGTGGTGAACTTGTTCCTGCTCGTCGTCGGCATGTTCATGGACATCGTGTCGGCAACCCTGATCCTCACCCCGATCTTCCTGCCCATGCTCCACGAGTTTGGGATCAACAGCTACCACTTCGGCCTCTTGATGACCGTGAACCTCGGTATCGGCTACGTGACGCCTCCGGTGGGGGTGAGCCTGTACATCACCGGCGCCATGGCCAAGAAGGACCTGGTGTGGGTGACCCGGGCGGTCTTGCCCTTCATCCTGCTGCAACTCGGCGTGCTGGGCGTCTTGACCTACTGGGAAGACCTCGTGCTGTTCCTGCCCAAGCTGTTCTACCCCGGCTCCTTTTGACGGGCCGTAGACGTTTCCCCGAGGGAGAAGGCTGATGGCTACCAAGGTCCTCGTCACCACCGATGGCTCCCCGCAGAGCCAGCAAACCGCCGAGTTCGTGGTGCGCCTCGCCCGGGTCCTCCCGATGGAGATCCTGCTCGGCCACGCCCTGGCCGTCGATCGACTCGACTACAAGATGATCCCCGACTTCCAGGTCGAGATGATTCGCCAGGGGGCCAACCGGGCCGCCGAGCAGGCCCTCCAGAAGGAAGCCGGGATCTATCGGGCCGCCGGGGTATCGGTGACTCCCCACCTCCTAGTGGGGAGTCCCGGGCCAGCCCTGTGCGACCTGGCGCAGCGGGAGGGCGTGGAGCTGCTGGTGGCGGGCCGCCGGGGTCAGGGAGCGCTCCAGGACATCTTGTTCGGCTCCGTCTCGAACTACCTGGTCCACCACTGCGAGAACCCGATCCTAGTCGTGAAGCGGGGCGCCGGTGCCCTCGAGCCGTGGGGCGCGGGGCGGCCGATCCGGGCCCTGGTGGCCTTAGACGACTCCCCGGCCGCTCAGCGCTGTCTCGACTATTTGGGGACCCTCAGGGCCTGGGTCGGCGGCCTCAGCCTCACCCTCGTGCGGGTGGTCAACCCGGCTCGCCCGGGACTGGAGCACTTGCCGAGCCAGGAGCGCTTCGAAGCCCTCCAGGCCATCCACCGGGAGGCGGCGGTCGCCCTCGGCGCCAGCGCCGAACGCCTCCGCGCCGTGGGCTACCAAGTAGACCTCCGGGTCGAGCAGGGCGCGGCCGGCAGGACCCTCTGTCGCATCGGCGCGGAGGACGGCTACGACCTGGTGGTCCTCGGTCGCCGGGGCGCCCAGGGCCCGAGCGGCGCCCTCTTCGGCTCGGTGTGCCACTTCGTGATCCACCACTGCGCGAATCACGTGCTGCTGGTGCCGTGAGGAGTGAGGAGTGACAAGTAGGGAGTAGGGGCCAACCGCCAACGACCCACCGCCAGCCCGGGCTTCGGCCCGGGCTTTCTTTCGGCCCAAGGCTCGGACGCGAACGGCGTTTGGGAAAACTGCGTTTGTTAGCTGGCATGGGGCGCCTTTGCGCTGGGGCACCCTTTTTATTCGACTCGCTACAAAAGAACGTTGTTTTATCTCTTGCGCGCCTACGCCTCCCGGTGTATGGTTGGCTCCGGGTCGAGCTGGCGCCACGGCAGTCGGCGACACCCCCCAATCCCGCTCCTCCCTCGGGGCCCTCGGGCCCCTTTTTTTTGCCCGGGCCTTCCTTGTCTGGGGCCGCAGCTCCGTGCTAGAGTGAATTTTCACCGCACCGAGAGGGCTTCCTCCGTGGTCGTTCCCCCTCCCTCCCCAGACGCCGCGTCGGTTCTAGCTGCCTTGCTCCAGGTGGCGCGGGCTACCACCCAGCCCGGCCTCCCCGAGGAAGCCCTAGCCGGCGCCGCCGAGGCAGCTGGCGTCGGCCTGGGGCTCACCGAGGTGGCGGCCTACCGGCGCCACGCCGGCGGCGACCGCCTGGAGGGCATGGCCGGCTGGCGCCTGGGGAGCGCCTGGGCCGCAGACGTCATCGACCTGGCCGCGGGGGGGCCCGAGGCGACGGCGGCGCTGACGGGGACCGAGGTTCCCCTGGAGCCGGGGGGGGTGGTGCTTCCCCTCGGAGCCGGCGGGGCGCTCCGAGCCCGCTGGTCCATCCGGGAGCCCCACGGGGGTGTGGCGGCCCTGCGCCTGGTGGCCCACCACCTCGGGGCCACCCTGGCGGTGCACGCCCTGACCCGGGCCCAGGAGGCCCGAGCCCGGGAGTTTCGGGCCCTCCAGCGATTGAGCCGCCAGATGACGGCGACCCAGGACCCGAGCCGCCTGCTAGCCCTGGTGGTGGAAGAGGCCCTGGAGCTCACCGGCGCCGAAGGGGGGGGGCTGTACCTCGTGGAGGGCGAATGGCTCCGCCGGGAGGCCTGGGCCGGGGAGCCGCCGCCGCCGGGGCGAGGCTCGCTCCCCATGGGCTACGGCATCCCCGGGTGGGTGGCCCGCAGCGGGGTGGCGCTCCGGGTGTCGGACCGGGGCCGGCACCGGGAAGACGCCGCCGTGGTCCGCCACAGCCAGCTCGCCGTCCCCCTGGTCAGCGAGGGGCGCACCCTCGGCGTCTTGGCCCTCGGGGGGCGAGGGGCCGAGTCCTTCTCGGCTTCCCACGAGGAGCTCCTGTCGGTCTTCGCCTCCCAGGCGGCCAAGGCCATCGAGGCCGCCCGGCTCCTGGACCAGGTGCGCCGCGAGCGCGACCTCCGGGACCGGATCCTGGGGGGCACGCCCAACGGGGTGGTGGCGCTGGACGGGGGCCGTCGGGTCACCTTGATGAACCTGGCGGCGCGCCGGCTCCTCGGCGTAGCCGAGGAGCCGGAGGGCAATTCGGTCGGTCGCTATCTGCCGGGAGCGGCTTTCCTCGAGGCGGTGGACCGGGTCCTGGGCGGGGCCTCGGCTCTGGAGAGCCTGGAACTCCTCCCCGGGCCGGGGGACCGGGGCCGCCACCTCCTGGCTACGGTCTTTCCCCTGGAAGCCGCGGCCCCCTGGGGGGCTACGGTGATCCTCCAGGACGAGACCGAGCGCAAGCGCCTGGACGAGGGCGTCCAGCGCATGGCGCGGCTGGCGTCCATCGGCCAGCTCGCCGCCGGCATCGCCCACGAGATCCGCAACCCCCTGACCGGGGTCGGGATCAGCCTGGACATCCTCGGGGAGGAGAGCCTCTCCCCGGGGGGGCGAAGCCTGCTGGGCGACATCAACCGCGAGATCGACCGCCTGGAGCAGCTGATCCGGGGGCTGCTGGCTTTCGCTCGGCCCCAGCCGGTAGAGCCCCGGCCGATGCGAATCGCCAAGGCCCTGGAGTGGCACCGGACCTTTCGGGAGCAGTGCCGCAAGAAGCAGGTGCGCTTCCGCCTCGAACTGCGGGGCAACCCGTCCCTCGCCGGGGACCCGGAGAAGCTCAAACAGCTCTTCTTGAACCTCGCCCTCAACGCCCTGGACGCGACCCCGGAAGGGGGGGAGATCCGGATCTGGGCGGACCGGGTGATGCTCAGGGGGCAACCCTGGGTTCGGGTGGCGGTGGAAGACACCGGGCAGGGCATGGACCCGGATACCCAGGCCCGGGTCTTCGATCCGTTCTTCACCACCAAGAACGAGGGCACCGGCCTGGGTCTCTCCATCGCCCACAGCGTGGCGGACCAGCACGGAGGCACCATCGATGTTCAGTCCGCCCCGGGCCGGGGGGCCCGTTTTCTGGTGGACCTGCCGGCCCTGGCGGAGGGGCCCAAGGAGGAGTGAGCGTGGCGGAGCGTATTCTCATCGTCGACGACGAGACCTTGATCCGCAAGTCCCTGGCCCAGCTCTTGGAGCGCAAGGGCTACCCCGTCCAGGCGGCGGCTACCGCAGCCGAGGCCCGCCGGGCCTTTGCCCCCGGGGAGTTTGCCCTGGTCCTCCTCGACCTTCGGCTCCCGGACGGCTCCGGGCTGGACCTCCTGCGGGAGTTCAAGGCCGCCCAGCCGGATCTGCTGGTTATCCTCATGACGGCGTACGGGAGCGTGCAGACGGCGGTGGAGGCGATGCGCCTCGGGGCGTACGACTACGTCAACAAGCCGTTTAAGTCCCGGGAGATCGAGGTCATCGTCAAGCTGGCCCTGGACGCCGGCCACTGGCAGCGCGAGGTGAAGGAGCTGCGGGAGGAGGCCCTGGGCCCGTCGGTCCTCCAGAACATCGTCGGTCGCGACCCGGCCATGCAGAAGGTCTTCCACGTGGTCCAGAAGGTGGCCCAAAACCCCCACGTCACCGTGCTCATTCAGGGGGAGAGCGGCACCGGCAAGGAGGTGGTCGCCCGGGCCATCCACGCCGAGGGACACCGGGCGGACCGCGCCTTCGTCAGCATCAACTGCGCCGCGATTCCCACCACCCTCCTGGAGAGCGAGCTCTTCGGCTACGAGAAGGGGGCGTTCACGGACGCCAAGGCCCGTAAGATCGGCCTCATCGAGCGGGCCAACGGCGGCAGCCTCTTCCTGGACGAGATCGGCGACATGGACACCCAGCTCCAGGCCAAGCTTTTGCGGGTGCTCGAAGAGCGCACCGTGCGCCGGGTCGGCGGCCTGGAGTCGGTGCCCGTGGAGGTGCGGATCATCGCCGCCACCAACCAGGATCTGGAAGAGAAGCTGCGCACCGGAGCCTTTCGGGAGGACCTGTACTACCGCTTGAAGATCATCGGCATCCACCTGCCCCCCCTGCGGGAGCGGCGGGCCGACATCCTGCCCCTGGCCCAGCACTTCCTCCAGGAGTCCAACCAGCGCTTCCACAAGGCCGTAGCGGGCTTCACCCGGGAAGCCGAGGGGCTCCTGCTGGAGTACGGCTGGCCGGGCAACGTCCGGGAGGTGAAGAACACCATCGAGCGGATCCTGATCCTGGAGGACACCGACCGCATCGCCCCGGAGCACCTGCCGCCGGAGATCCTGCGCCGCCAACCCCGGGAGGAGACCGGCGCCTGGGTTCCCCAGGAGCCCGAGATCCTGCGGGGGATCTCCTACGACGCGGTCCTCGATGACCTCGGGCGCCACTTGATCGGTCAGGCCCTGCGCCTCGCCGAAGACAACAAGGCCCACGCGGCTCGCCTTCTCGGCATGGATCGGGGCACCCTGCGCTACCAGATCAAGCGGCTGGGGCTGGGGGAGGACGACGGGTGAGGCCGTCGCGCACGCGCCCCGACCTGGGGGACCCGGAGGCGGTGGTCCGGGTGGTCTTCGGGTGTCGGCCCGAGGAGGTGGCCGAGGACGTGGTGGTGACCCCCTTCCTGCCCCTCTCGGCCTTTCGACGGTGGGCGGAAGGGGAGGTGCGGGACCTGGCGCCGCCCTTCTTCTACAAGGGGTTCTCCGGGCCGCTCCAGGGCCGACGGGTAACCGTTCTGTGGACCGGGGTGGGGCCCTCCCGGGTCGGAGACGCCCTCGGGTTTCTCGCCCTCACCCCGGCCCGCCGGGTACTCTTCGTCGGCGCGGTGGGGAGCCTGCACCCCGAGCACCGGATCGGCGACCTCTTCGTGCCCACCGAAGCCGCCGACGGGGAGGGCTACACCCGGACCATCGGGCGCCCCTTCGCCGAGGTGGTGGCCGAGGCGGCGCGGATCCCGGCTCCTCCGGGGCCGGCCGAGGCACTGGTCGGGTTTCTTCACGGCCAGGGTTGGGTGGTGCGCCGGGGGCCGGTGTTTACCGTCGGCGCCATCACCGCCGAGTCCCGGGGGAACCTCAAGCTCCTGGCCGACGCGGGCTACGCCGCCCTGGAGATGGAGCTCTCGGCGTTTTTTGCAGCCGCCGCCCACCACGGCCTGGAGGCCGCCGCCCTCGCTTACGTGAGCGACCTGCCCCTAGCGAGCTCCCTGTGGCAGGAGAAGGGCCCCGGGGAAGAGGAGGCCCTGCGCCGAGCGTACCGGGCCGTGCCTCAGCTCGCCCTGGCCGCCCTGGCCGCCGGGTGAAGGGAGCGGCTGCCCGAGGTGCTCCTCCCCGCCCTTCCTGGTATCCTTCCTCCCGTCGGCCGGACCCCTTTGCCGGTCCCCCCGGGCGCTCGCGGCGCCCCCTAAAGGAGATGCCCTCGATGGAGACCTACTACGACCCCACGGACCTCGGGAAATTCGGGGAGATCGGCAAGGACGCGCCAGCTCTCGCCGAGAAGTTCTTCGCCTACTACGGGGCGGTATTCGCCGAGGGCGCCCTGACGGCCCGGGAGAAGGCCCTCATCGCCCTCGGAGTGGCCCACGCGGTCCAGTGCCCCTACTGCATCGACGCCTACACCCGGAGCTGCCTCGGCCAGGGGTCGAATCTGGAGGAGATGACCGAAGCGGTGCACGTGGCGAACGCGATTCGGGGTGGGGCGGCGCTGGTGCATGGGGTGCAGATGCGCAAGATCGCCGAGAAGTTGAGCCTGTAATGGCGTTGACGCACCCTTCCGCGGCGGGTTTCGCGCCCTTTGGGGATCACCTGGCGAGCCTCGGCTTATCCCTGGTCCGCGGGACGGCGACGACCCTTCAGGTGAACGTGGGGCTGGTCTGCGACCGGACGTGTCGCCACTGCCACCTGGAGGCGGGCCCGGGCCGCCCCGAGGTGATGTCGGCCGAGACCATGGCGCAGGTGGTCGCCTGCGCCCGGCGCGTTCCCTTCGAGACCCTAGACCTCACCGGCGGGGCCCCGGAGCTGGTGCCCGGCATCGAGGAGCTTCTAGAGGCGCTGGCGCCCCTCTCCCCGCGGCTCCTGTGGCGGGCCAACCTGACCGCCCTGGCCGGCCGCCCGGCGCTGGTGGCGCGCCTGGCTCGGCTTGGGGTGGCCGTGGTGGCGTCGTTTCCTTCGACCAGCGCGCGCCAGACCGAGGCCCAGCGGGGCGAAGGGGCGTGGGAGGCGAGCCTGGAGATGCTCCGGCGGCTCAACCGGGTCGGCTACGGCCGACCCGGCACGGGGCTGGAGTTAGACTTGGTATCGAATCCCGCTGGGGCGTTTCTGCCCCCGGCCCAAGCGGGGGCGGCCGAGCGCTTCCGGCGCGACCTGGCCCGGCGCTGGGGCATCCAGTTCAACCACCTGTACACCTTCACCAACGTGCCCCTGGGGCGGTTTCGCACCTGGCTCGAGGCTTCAGGCAACCTGGATGGGTACCTACAAGCCCTGGCCGAGGCCTTCAACCCCGGCACCCTTTCCGGCTTGATGTGCCAAACCCTGGTGTCGGTGGACTGGGCGGGCTGGCTCCACGACTGCGACTTCCACCTGGCCCGGGGGATCGGCCTGGGGGGGCGGCGGTGCCACGTGACCGAGCTCTCCCAGGCGCCGACGCCGGGGAGCCCCATCGCCACCGGCGACCACTGCTACGCGTGCACGGCCGGGGCCGGGTTCACCTGAGGGGGTGCCATCGCGGCCTAGGTCAGGCCGGAGGCGGGGGAGGTTCAGTCCGCGGGCGTCGGGGCCTGGGGGAACCAGAAGAGGGTGGGCATGCCCGGGGTAAGGGCCCAGTACAGGGCGCGGGCCTCGGCTTCGTCGAGGGCGAGCTCGAGGACGGCAAAGGCCTCGCCGGTGGCTCGGCTCCAGAGGGTGCGCAGGGGCACGGCGGCGAGGCGGACCAGGGCATCCGCAAAGGCCCGGAGGCCGGCCGCAAGTCCCTCGGGCCGGGGCGCCACGACCACCGCGACCCCCCCGGGAAAGAGCAGGGTGTACCGGCTCGGCATGTCTGCAACTTCCAGGGCCTCGGCCTTGGGGGCGGGGGCGGCGTCACCGCCGGGGGCGGGCAGCGCGACTTCGGGCCGCTGGGGAGCGAAGAGGGCATCCTTGTCCTCCAGGGCCAGGGCCAGGGTGGGAAGCCCGCCGCCCCACAGCCGGTGGGAGAGGACGGGCCACGCCCGAAAGACCACTCCCCGGGCCTTGAGCTGAACCTCTCGCCGCTCCAGGTCGACGACCGCGTACAGGGCAGGCTTCTGGGCCAGGGCCAGCTCGGCTTCCAGGTGCCGGGTCCGGATCAGGGCCTCGGCGCGGCCGGGCTCGGCGTAGGCGGCCGCCCCCGCGGACAGGGTGAGCCACAGGGCGAAGAGCAATCGGCGGGCGCTCAAAACAAGAACACCTTGGCCCCAATGGGGGCGGCTTCGTACACGGCCTTGAGGTCCTCGTCTCCCACCCGGACGCAGCCGTGGGAGACGTTGCGGCCGAGCATCCGGGTGTAGAGGGTGCCGTGGATGAAGTACCCCTTGCCGATTCCCAGGGCGTAGTCCCCCAGGACCCCGCGCTCGGCGCGTTCCGCCGCGTTCTTGGCGGGGGGCTGCTTGCCCTCTTCCACGAAGGCCCAGTCGGGCTTGATCCAGATCGGCTTCTTGATCTTCGACTCGACCTTGAACTCCCCCCGGGGCGTGTCGAAGATCCACTCCCGGTCTCCCGACGGACTGCGCAGGACGCTGCCGCTGCCGCAGGAGACCACGGCCTCCCGGAGCACCTCGCCCCCCTTCCTCAGGTACATGCGGTTGGCCCCGGTGTCGATCACCAGGTGGATGCCCTGGGGGGCGAGGGCCTTGAGCTTCTTCGCCAAAGCTTCGCTGCGGGCCTCCAACTCGGCGCGAGGCAGCGTCGGCCCGGTGCCCTCCGCCGCCCGAAGGGGCGGGTGAGCGGCCCTGGACGCCAGCCAGTGCCCCCCGGCGATGGCGAGAGCGATCACCACGGCGACGGCCGCCAGGAGACGCCCGAGGCGGCGCCTCCCCACGGGCTGCGGCGCGTCCGGGAGGCCGGGCGTCAGGCCTTCTTCGGGCGGGTTCATCGGGGCTTCGTGGGGCAAGCGGCAGCGAGCCGCCGGTTCACTTCCAGGGCCCCGGCGATGTAGACGGGCGTTCCCTCGTCGGCCACCGCGTACAAATCCTCCATAGCCGGGTTATCCAGGGACACGCACCCCTCGGTCACCGAGTTCTTGCCGCCCCCGTGGATCGCGATGAGGCTGCCGATCCCGCGCCCCGGCGGGATCAACCCTTTCGCCTTGGCGCGCGCGAACCGCTGGCGGTCTTCGGCGTTGGGGTAATCCAACAGGAGCGCCAGGTGAAACTGGCTGTTGGGCACCTTGCGGTAGACCGTGTAGCGGCCCTCCGGGGTGGCCTTGTCCCCGCGGAAGAGCTTGTCGGAGAGGCCGTTCATGCCGAGCCCCACCGAGTAGGTTTTCTGGGTCTTGCCGTTGCGATAGAGGATCAGCTTGCGTTCCAGCTTGAGCACCAGCAAGACGAGGCCCCCGGTACGCTTCGATTCGGCCACCGCGTCGGCGGCGATCTGTCGCCACCGGGCGAGCTGCCCCCCATCCAGGTAGCGGCACACCACCTTGCCCAACGCCTTGGAGGCGGCGTTGCCCAACTCCTCGGCGGCCTCGACCCGTTTGCCAGCGGCCACGTGGTCCCCCCGGGCCAGCTCCCGCTCGGCGTCGTCTAGGGCGATCTCAGCCTTCATCAAGCCCCGCCGCCCCAGCCGACCTTCGTTCATCAGCTCGGTGACCTCCCGCAGCACGGCCAGTTCCCCCCGGGCCTCCACCACCCGGGCCGCCACCGCGTCCACCTTGGCCTTTTCCCGGGTGGCCACGGCCTCGGCCAGGGCAGTCCCCTCGGCGAGCACGGCGCGAAAGCGCTCCTGGGCCTCGGCGTAGTCCCGCAGGAAGAACCACCGCTCGTCCTCCTGAGCCACCAGGGAGCGGGCCGCCGCGAGGGAACCCTGGTAGCGGATGTAGCCCTCGGGTACGGCTTCGGGGGCCCCCACCCGGCGCAGGGTCTCGGCCTGGAGTTCCGCCCCCTGGGCCTCGACGGGGTAGGGGGTGCGCTCCCGGCAGCCGCCCCCAGCTAGGGCGAGACAGCAAACGGTGAGGGCGGCGCCGAAGCGCCGCCCTCGAAGGTCCCGTACTGGCACTTGCTTACTGGCTGATCTTCGCCATGGCCGCGCGGATCGCCTCGGAGACGGCCATGGCCTTCTCCTTGAGGGCCTGGGCCTTGGCGCTGGCCTCCAGGTAGTTCTCCGCGGTCACCAGGCTCGTCACCTCGGCCATGGCCTCCTCGATGCCGGTCAGGTCGGCCTGGTACGCCTCGAGATCGGCTTGGGCGCCCTTGCCCTTGGGAGCCTGGGCGAGCAGGTCCTTGGCTTCGGCGAGGGCCGCCTGGGCCTCCGCCTCGACCGCGGCGGCGGCAGCGCGAGCGGCCTCCTTGCGGGCGGGGATCGACGCCGCCAGGGCGTCGGCCTCGGCCTTGGCCTGGGCCAGAAGCTCCTTCGCCTTGTCGTACTTCTTAAACATGACGCCTTCCTGGGCCTTGACCTCGGCCTCGGCCGCGGCGAAACGGGCCTTCACCGCCTCGAGCTCGGCGGCGGCGTAAACCTGGGCTCCCGAAGCCGCGCTGGCGTCGACGGCCGACTTGGCGTCGGTCATCTCCTGGGTGGGGGCCTTGGCGCAGCCGGTCGCGAGGGCGGCAGCTGCCACGGCGCAGAGCAGGGTCTTGGACACGGTCTTCATCTCTTCTCTCCTCCTGTGGTTCCATCGCGCGAGGTCTCAGGGGCGCGGGCGACATCGCCCGGCTCCCGCCTCGCCTTGCACGGAACCATTGGAATCCTCAAGGGGTTTGCGGCGCCTGAAGCCGGGCGGGGGCCGGCGTGCGCTGCTGCGGTACGACGTGGGGGCCCAGGGGGGCGACCGCCGACGGGCGGGTGCGAATCACGGTGTGCTCCGCTGGGAAAGGGGTCGCGCCCCAGAGCTTCCGGGGCAACGGCGAAGAAGAGTGCCAGATCTCACAACAAATGAAAAGGGGAAAATTCGCAACACCGGGCCCCGGGGTGCCGGGGGCGGCCGATCACCGCCGCCAGGCGCTGGGAAAGCACAGGGCGAGCACGGTGAAGATCTCCAGGCGCCCCAGGAGCATGAGGAAGGTCAGGAGGGCTTTCCCCGCCGTGGGCAGGTGGGCGTAGTTCTCCGCCGGGCCCACGCCCCCGAGGGCGGGGCCGACGTTGCCGACGCAGGAGATCACCGCCGAGACCGCCGTCACCGGCTCCACCCCGAGCATCGCCATGCCCAGGGCCCCGGCGCCGACCGCCCCGAGGTAGAGGGCGAAGAAACCCAACACCCCTTGGAGCACGGCCTCCGGCACCGGGCGGCCGTCCATCTTGACCCGTCGCACGCCGCGAGGATGGATGAGGCTCCACACCTGGACCACCCCGTGCTTGGCTAGGAGCATCACCCGGCTGACCTTCATGCCGCCGCTCGTGGAGCCCGCCGAACCGCCGACGAACATCAACAGCACCAGGAGCACCTGGGAGGCGAAGGGCCACCCCTCGTAGTCGGCCGTGGCGAACCCGGTGGTGGTGAGGATGGACACGGCTTGAAAGGCGCTGTAGCGCAGGTTGTCCAGGAACCCTGGGTAGCTCCGCCAGGCGTTGGCGACCACCAGGACCAGGATCGCTCCCAGGGTGACGCCTACGTACACCCGCAGCTCCTCGTTCTTCAGGGCCTTCCAGCCCCGCCCGGTAAGGACCGCGTGATGGAGGGCGAAGTTCATGCCGGCGAGGAACATGAAGAGGGTCACGACCGCGTCGACGTAGGCGCTCCCAAACGCCCCGACGCTCGCGTTGCGCGTGGAGAAACCCCCGGTCGCCATGGTGGCGAAGGAGTGGCACAGCGCATCGAACCAGTCGAGGCCGCCCAGGAGCAGCAGGCCCACCTGGGCCGCGGTGAGGCCTACGTACACCCCCCACAGGAGCTTGGCCGTGTCCTGGATGCGGGGGCTCAAGCGGTCGGCGGTGGGCCCGGGGACTTCGGCGCGAAACAGCTGCATGCCGCCCACCCCGAGCATGGGGAGGATGGCCAGGCCGAGGACGATGATCCCCATGCCGCCGATCCAGTGGGTGAGGGCCCGCCACAAAAGGAGGCTGCGGGGAAGGGCCTCGATGTCCGTCAGGATGCTGGCGCCGGTGGTGGTGAACCCCGAAAAGGACTCGAAAACCGCGTCCACTAGGGTGGGCACGGCCCCGGACATCCGAAACGGCAGGGCCCCCAACACCCCGAAGACGACCCAGCCGAGGGTCACTACCGCAAACCCCTCCCGATGGGTCAGCTCGGGCTTCCCCTTCCCGGTGGCGCGCAGCGCCCCCGCACCCAGGGCGGCCGCGAACCCGGCCGAGCCGAGGAGCGCGGGCCAGGTGCCGTCGCCGTCCCACAGGCTCAGCGGCAGGGGGAGGAGGAGCACCCCGCCCAGGAACACGCTGAGGGCCCCCAGGACCTTGGCGAGGGCGCGCAGGTTCACGGGGCGCCGACGAAGTCTTCGACCCGTACCACCGCATCGGGCAGGGCAAAGACCACGACCCGATCCCCGGGGGTGAGGACGGTGTCGCCGCTCGGAATGAACGCGTCGTCTCCCCGCACCACCGCCCCCACGATGGCCCCGGCGGGAAAGGCGAGGGCCTTGAGGGGAGTGCCGATCCAAGCGGGCTTGTCGGGGATGCGGACCTCCAACACCTCCGCCTGGTTCTCCTCGATCGTCGCCATATTGAGGATCCCCCCCCGGCGCACGTACTTGAGGATGGCGCTGGCCGTCGAGAGCCGGGGGCTGATGCAGGCGTCGAGGCCGAGGGTGGGCACCAGGGAGACGTAGGCCGGGCGGTCGACCAGGCACAGGGCCCGCCGCGCCCCGTGGCGACGGGCCAGGAGCGAGGCGAGGATGTTGGTCTCCTCCCGGTCGGTGGCGGCCACCACCACGTCGGCTTGGGCGAGCCCCTCGGCGAGGAGGGTCGCCACATCGGTGGGGTCGGCGTGGAGCACCACCGAACGGCCCAGGCGATCGGCGAGGCTCTCGCAGACGGTCCGGTCGGCTTCGACCACCCGCACGTCGAGCCCCGCCTGCTCGAAGTGCTCGGCCACCCGAAAACCCACGGGGCCTCCCCCCAACACGAACACCCGGCGCACCTCGCGCTTTTCGAAGCCGAACAGGTAGCGCACGCTCGGCAGATCGGTGGTGCGCATGACGAGAAACACGTGGTCCCCGGCTTCGATGACGTCATCGCCCCGGGGGATGATGGTTTGGGTCCCCCGGGTGATGGCCGCCACCAGGAAGGGGTACATCCCCTGAAGCTCCCGGAGCTCGGCGAGGCTCAAGCCGCAGACGGGGTTGGTGTCGGCCACCGGGTAGCCGACGAAGAAGATGCGGCCGTCGGCGAACTCGGCGACCTCCAGGGCAGCCACGTGGCGGGAGATGTTGATTAGATCCTGGGCAACCGCCTCCAGGGGGTTGATCAGGAGCTCGATGCCGAGTTTCTCGGCGTTGAGAACGGCGCGCTGCCCGGTGTAGCCGATGGACTTGACCCGGGCGATCTTGGTAGGGACCCGGTACTCCCGAGCCAGGAGACAGGCGACCAGGTTCACCTCGTCTACGTCGGTCACGGCGATGAAGAGGCTGCACCCCCGGATGCCCGCCTGCTCGAGGGTCTCGGCCTGGGCGCCGCTGCCCTCCAACGCCAGGACATTGAGGCGCTCCTCGACCATGCGCACCCGGTTCCGGTGGCTCTCCACCAGGACCACGTCGTGCCCCTCCTGACTGAGACGCTCGGCGATGTGAAACCCCACTTCGCCGGCGCCGACCACGATCGCTCTCATGCCGCAGCTCCTCCGCGCCCGGGAGGATGCTCCCCTTCGGGGGGCGAGGACAAGGGCGGAGATGCCCCCGGGGCTCCCCGGGGTCCGCAACCCGGAGCCATCGGCGAGGAAGGAGGTGGGGACGCCGCGCTCAAGGGGGTCGGCTTCGGGGCCGATCTGAGAGGGGCACAGGAGGTCCCATGGAGTTGGGCGCGACCTACAGCGACCTGCCCGAGCTCGACGACGCGGCCTACGGACGCATCGCCGACCTCGTGTACCGCCACACCGGCATCCGGCTCGGCCCGGGCAAGCGCTACTTCGTCTTGGGGCGCCTCGGTGGGCTCTTGCGGCGCCTCGGGTGCGGGGCTTGGGACGAGCTCCCCGGCCGGTTCGAGGCGGCCTCTCCATCCCTGGTGGACGAGCTGATCCGAGCGGCGATCACGCCCGAAACCAGCTTCTTTCGAGACGAGGTCCCCTTTCGGGCGCTGGCGGCCGAGGTCGTCCCTGCGCTCCTGTCCGGCGCTCGGCGCCCCCTGCCACTCCGCGTCTGGAGCGCCGGGTGCAGCACCGGCCAGGAGCCGTACAGCGTCGTCATGGCCCTGTGGGACCGCGTGACGCGGGGAGAGGTCGATCTGTCGGTGTGGGCGACGGATCTCTGCCAGGTGTCCCTGGAGGCGGCTCGCCGGGGGGTGTATGGCCCCCTCCAGCTCGGGCGGGGCCTCGGCGACGACGTGCGGTGCGAGTTCTTCCAGGACCTGCCGGGGTGCGGGGCCGCGCAGGTGCGGCCGGAGGTGCGCGCCCGGGTGCGGTTCGACCGCGTGAACCTGGTGCAATCGCCGCCCGTCGAGGGCTTTCACGTGGTGCTGTGCCGCAACGTCGCCATCTACTTCGACCGGCCCGCCAAGGAGCGCTTGTTTCGCACCCTGGCGGGGGCCCTCCTCCCCGGGGGCACCCTGATCCTCGGGGCGGCCGAGACCCTGCACCCCCCCCTCCCGGGCTTCGAGGCCCGCTACTTCGAGCGCGCCCTGCTCTACCGGAAGACCCACGGGTCCTCCGAGGGGTAGCCAGCAATTCCCGGCCCCTTGCTGGTAGCCGAGAAACTGGGCGCCGTTTCGTAAACGTGGGGCCTGCCGAAGGGGCAATCCCTGACAGAAACTTCGACTCATGGGCCGGTCAGCAATTCCCGGCCCCTTGCTGGCAGCCGAAAAGCTGGGCACCGTTTCGTAAACGTGGGGCCTGCCGAAGGGGCAATCCCTGACAAGAACCTTGACTCATGAGCCGGTGCAGTTTTCGCGGGACATTTCCTTGGGGATTTCGTATGCTCTGCTCCCATGAAGCCGCCGAGCACCCAACCCGCCGATCTTCGCCCCCGCCTCCGCAAGGATCTCTGTGCGGATGCTCTGCTGCGCACGCTGAAGTCCGAGTTTTCGCAGGCCCCGGACGGGCGCCACGGCAAGGTCGAAATCTCGATGGCCGATGCCCTGATGTCGGGCTTCGCCATGTTCTCCTTGAAAGACCCTTCGCTGCTGGCCTTCGAGGAGCGGCGCAAGCGCTGCGACCCCAACCTCCAGGCGATCTATCGCATCGATCGGGTGCCCTCCGACACCCAGATGCGGGAGATTTGCGACGGCGTCGCTGCCGAGGGCCTGCGCCCGGCGTTTCGCGCCGTGTTTCGCACGCTCCAGCGGGGCAAGCAGCAATTCCCGGTCGGCCCCGGCGAGCACTTGAGAGAATCTTTGACAGGGGG
>JBBIIA010000016.1:0-43518 GCA_037446775.1 Deltaproteobacteria bacterium | reverse complement strand
CTTGGCGTACTGCTCGGCCTGGCCCCGGGCGGCGACCATGGCCGCGTCCCAGGCGCCCGTGCCGCGCACGGCCGTGCCCCGGCGGCCCACCCCACCCCGGCCCTCCCCCGCCAGGGGGGACGGGGACCGGTCCACTCCCTGCTTGGCCTCGAGCACGAAGCAGCCCCGGCGGTAGAGGTCGATGCGGCCGAGGCTCTCGGTGCCGTCGGGGTTGGCGAAGCGGACGGTCTTCTCGAAGACGTAGGCGTTGCCCTCCTCGTCGGGCAGCGCCGGGGCGGGGCGGGGGACCCGGAGGACGTCGCAAAGCTCGCTCAAGAAGAGCTGGTAGTTGGCCCGCTCGGCCGCGCCCGAGGCGCGCCAGCGGGTGATGAACCGGGTGAGCTCAGGCGCGGGCGAGGCGGGGTCGGCCATGCCGGCGGTTGTAGCAGAGGGCGGGGGAGACGGTCAAATCGAGGGCCGGGACTGCGTCACGGCACCGCCCGTCCCCCCGGTGAGACGGTTCTAACTTGACCCCCAGAGCGGCCGGCTACTACCCTGCACGCTGGTTTGGTCCTCTGTCAGGAGCCTTCCCTGGCCATGCTGCGCACCCTCGGAAGCCGGCGCCTCTGGGCCGCCCTCCTCGCCTTCGCGATCGCCGGGAGTGCGTTTGCCCCCTCGCACGGGGCGTTCGCTGGCGAGGCGGCAGCCATGGAGGTGGGGGCCCCCTGCGCCGAGGACTGCGGCCATAGCCCCCACGAAGACGGCGCCTGCTGCGCCCATGCACCCGGCCTGGCCACCGGCGGCCCAACGCTTCTTCGGCTCCCCGCCGCCGGGTTCGCGCCGGCGGAGGCGCGGCTTCCCCACACCTCGGTTCAGGAGCCGCCTCTCCGCGTCCCCATCGCCTGACCCGCCCCACCGATCGGCCTTTCTGCCCACCCATCGCCGAACGAACCACGGGGTCGTCCCGTGGTGTGCGATGAGCCGGGCCAGATCTTTCGGCCGGGCCCGGCTGCCGCCGCCCCTGCGGACGACGGCCAGGCACCGAAGCTCACCGAGTCCCTCGTCAACAGGAGCCCATTGATGAATAGGCAAAGAATTTCCTGGCGCCTCCTCCTCGCCTTGGCCCTGGTCGCGCTTCCGGCCCTGGGCCTGGCCCACGGCCTCTCCGAGGCCGACCGGCAGGCCATGCTCGACGGCGGGTACCTCCGCTACGTCTGGCTCGGCGCCACCCACATGCTCACCGGGTACGATCACCTGCTCTTCGTCTACGGGATCATCTTCTTCCTCACCGGCTTTCGGGACGTGGTCCGGACGATCACGGCCTTCACCCTGGGCCACAGCATCACCCTCGTGTTCGCGACGATCTACGGCATTACCGCCAACTACTACCTGGTGGACGCGGTGATCGCCTTGAGCGTCTGCTACAAGGGCTTCGACAACGCCGGGGGGTTCCAGAAGTACTTCCAGCGCGACCCGCCGAACCTCCTATGGGTGGTCTTTGGCTTCGGCCTGGTGCATGGCTTTGGCCTCTCCACCCGCTTGCAGCAGCTCCCCCTGGGAGACGAGGGGCTGGTGTGGCGCATCCTGTCCTTTAACGTCGGGGTCGAGATTGGCCAGGTGCTCGCCCTGGGGGCCATGGTGGTGCTGATCGCCGGCTGGCGGAAGACCCGGTCCTTCGCCCAGTTCGCCACCGTCTCCAACGCCGGGCTGGTGGCCGCGGGGCTCTTCCTCTTCGCCATGCAGATGCACGGCTACACCCACACCCGCCACCCCGACGACTTCGGCTTTGCCGAGGACAACCACGCCCACTCCCACGAGAAGCTCGAGCGCGAACAAGCCGCCCGGGCGGCGACCACCCACGACACCATCGACTGACGAGAGGAGACGACCCATGCGAACCCTCATCATCGCCCTCCTGGTCCTGTTCACCGCCGCCGCGCTTCCCGCCGCCCACGCTGGCCCCTCGGGCAAGGCGCACTCCCACGCCACCAACATCGACGAGGCCGAGGCCCGGGTCGACGCTGCCGCCGTGGTGGACCGCCTGGTGGCAAAGGAGAAGCTCGACCCCTCGTGGAAGGGCCTCAAGGCCGACCAGGCCGCGAAGAAGACCTACGAGAAAGGCCCCGAGTGGGTCGTCACCTTCCAGAACCCGGCCGCCGAGGAGGGCAAGCGCACCCTGTACGTCTTCTTGACCCTCAAGGGCGACTACGTGGCGGCCAACTTCACGGGGAAGTGAGCTGGGCGGTGCCCCGGGAGGGCGGGGCGGGGCTAGGGAGAAGGTTCGGGAGGCTCGGCCCGGGGCGTCCAGCGGGCGAGGGCGAGGGCGACGCCGGCGGCCGCCGCGCCGAAGGAGAGGACGCTCAGGACCAGGGGGAGGCCGTCGGCTCCGAGCAGATCCAGCACCAGGGACTTGACCCCGCCCACCGCCAGGACCAGGAGGGCGACGCCGCGCACCTCGGTGTTGCGGCGCCGCAGGGCCCCGAGGGCGAGGCCCAGGGCCGCTAGGTTGACGATCACCGACTGGGCGCAGCCGAAGGCGCCGGCCAGGTCGGCCGGGGCCAGGGCGACCAGGGCCTGGTGGGCCCCCAGGCGGGCGGCGAGGAAGCTCGAGCCGAGGGCGACCAGGAAGACGGCGACGGCGGTGTCGTCGGTGCGGTCGATCCAGGCGAAGAAGGTGGCCCCCGGCGCCGGGGGGTGGCGTCGGCACCAGCGGTAGTGGGCCCAGGCGACCGCCGCCGCGGCCAGGAGCGCCGCCGCCCGCAGGCCCGGTTGCGCCGCCCCTACCGCGGCGGCCGAGGTCGCCGCGTACACGCCTCCGTAGCCTTGGACGAGGTAGGAGGTGAGGCGGGCGCCGCCGCTGCCCCACCGCTGGGCGAGCAGCGCGAGCCCGAAGGCGGCGGCGGCCAGGGGGGGCAGGGCGGCCGCCGGGCTCTGGGTGGCGAGGGGGAGCGCCAGGGCTAGAAGGACCGCCGCCGCGCCCCCCAGGGCGCTCGCCCCGGGGACCGAGCGTCGCCCCGCCGCCACCGCCGCCCCCACCAGGCCCCCGGCCAGGAGTACCTCGATGACGCCAAAGGCGGCGCTCCCGGCCCCCGGCGTGGGGCCCAGGAGGGCCGCGTAGTGGGCCCAGGCGACGGTGCCGCCGGGGAGTACGGCGTCGAGGGGGCTCCGTCGCCCCCCCGGCCCCCGGGTGAGGCCCCACAGGGCGGCGGCGAGGAAGAAGAGCACGGTGACGCCGAGGGTCGGCAGAAACCAGGGGTCGGCGTCGCCCGCCCGGTGGACCCACAGGGCCCAGGCCCCCAGGGTGGGGACGAGGACCGCGACCCGGACCGCGCCCCAGGGTCCCTGACGGCCCGCCACGGTGGCCGCGGCGTTGGCGGCCAGAAGGACCAGGGCCAGGAGCGGGTAGCGGGGGGAGGAGAGGGCCAGGAGCCACGCGGTCCCGGCCACCCCGAGGGCCACCAGGGCGGCAGTGGCGGGGGCCCGGGTCCGGCTCGCGGCCAGGGCGGTGCCGAGGGCGGCGGCCCCCATCCAGCCGTAAGCAGCCAGGGCCGAGAGGACCCCGAGGCGGGTGTGGGACTCCAGGGCGACGGTGAGGAGGAGCAGGGCGCCGGTGGCGGCGTACAGCGGCGCCGTGGGGCGCCCCCGGGCGGCCAGCGCCCAGCCCCAGGCGGCGACCCCCGCCGCGTAGGCGAGGCCGAGGTAGGCGCCGACCAGGGGCGGGACCCACTGGGCGTCGGCCAGGGTGCGCAGGAGCAGGGCGACCACCAGGAGGAAGGAGACCACCGCGGCCCGGGAGAGCGCCGTGGACACCCCCCCCAGGGTGACCGCCGGCGCCGGGGCCGGGGCCGGAAACTCGGCCGCGGCCTCCCGGAGCGGCTGTCCCTCCAGGGCCGCGACGCGGGCTCCCAGGGCCTGTACTTCCGCGGCCAGGGCGTCGAGGCGGGAGGTCAGGTCTCGCTCGTTTGGGTCCACGGTCGACACCTCCCGAAAGGGCTCCCGGTGCTCCCGCCGATTTTCTCTTGCGCCCGCCCCGTTGTCGACGCCAAAAGTCCGGCTTCCTCCGGGGCCCCGGCTGGCTTGGCGGTGGCAGCGCCCGGCGGGCCCCCGTATAATCCCCGGACCCCGGGTCCGCAAGGGAGGGTTCGCAACACCGAGCGTAGGGAGCGACGATGACCAAGGTGGCCAAGGCGATGCGGGAACTCCGGGCGCTGTACCGGGTGAGCCAAGCGGTGAGCTCGTCCCTGGAGCTGGAGGCGGTGACGGCGGCGGTGCTCGCCATCCTCGCCGAGGAACTCGCGATGCAGCGGGGGACTCTGGCCCTCCTGGACCCCCAGACCGGGGAGTTGGCCATCGAGGTGGCCCACGGCCTCACCGAGGCCGAGCGGCGCCGCGGCCGGTACCGGGCGGGGGAGGGGGTGATGGGCCGGGTCCTGGAGACCGGGGAGCCCCTCCTCGTCCCCTCCATCGGCGACGAGCCGCTCTTCCTCAACCGGACCGGGGCGCAACGGGAGATCTCCCACCACCGGGTCGCGTTTCTGTGCGTGCCGGTGGTGGTGGGGGGTAAGACGGTGGGGGTGCTGAGCGCCGACCGGCTGTCGGGGGACCGCCTCGACCTCGAGGAAGACCTCCGGCTCCTGACCACGGTGGCCGGGGTGGTGGCCCAGGCGGTGCGCATCCAGACCATGGTGCGCCAGGAGAAGGCCCTGCTCCAGGACGCCAATCGGAACCTCCGCGTCGCCCTGGCGGGGACCTTCGGCCTGGCCGGCCTGGTGGGGCGAAGCCCAGCCATGGGCGCGGTCCTCGACCAGGTGCGCTTGGCCGCCCGGGTCGGCGCCCCGGTGCTCCTCACCGGGGAGCCGGGGACCGGGAAGGGCGCGGTAGCCAAGGCCCTGCACCTGGAGTCTGCCCGGGGCGGGGGCCCCTTCGTGCGCCTCGCCTGCGGGTCGGGCCCCGAGCCCCTCCTGGCGGCGGCGCTCTTGGGAGACCTCGGCGGCGAGCCCCTGGCCCCGGTCGGCCTGGTGGCCCAGGCGGAAGGGGGAACCCTCTTCCTGGATGATGTGGAAGCTCTTCCGGGCGCCCTGCAGGGGCGGCTGCTCGCGCTGTTGCGGGACCGGACCGCCCAGGGAAGCCCCGGAGAGCCGCCCCGGCGGGTGGACGTGCGGGTGGTGGCGGCGACCACGGCGGACCTGACCGGGGCGGCCCGGGACGGCCGGTTCCTCCCCGACCTCTACCACCGGCTGAACGCGGTGCCGATCCACCTGCCGCCCCTGCGGGAGCGTCGGCACGACGTGACCCTCCTCGCCGAGCACTTCCGATCCCGGGTATCGGGCGCCCCTTCGGGTTTCGCCCCCGCGGCCCTGGAGCGCCTCGCCGCCTACCCCTGGCCGGGGAACGTGGCGGAGCTCGAGGCCGTGGTGGAGGAGGCCGCGGCCCGGGCCCGGGGGGACCGGGTGGAGGCCCGAGACCTGCCGCCACGGCTCACGCCGACGGCGCCGGGGGGCGGCAGCCTGGAGGAGGCCGTCGCGGCCGCCGCGGAGCGCCTGTTTGAGGCGCCACCCGCCGAAGGGGTGTACCGGGCCGTGGTGGATCGGGTGGAGGCGGTCTTGCTGGCCCGGGCCGTGGAGCGCAGCGACGGGGTGCGACTGCAGGCGGCGAAGCTCCTCGGGATCAACCGCAACACCCTGTATGCGAAGCTCGACCGGAGTACGCCGTGACCGCCCCCGTGCGCTTCGACCTGGTCGGCACCGACCGACGCACCGGGGCCCGGGCCGGGGTGATCCACACCCCCCACGGGTCGGCGGAGACCCCGCTCTTCATGCCGGTGGGGACCCAGGCGGCCCTCAAGACCCTCCACCCCGACCTGGTGGCCGGGGCCGGGGCCCGCATCGTCCTGGCCAACACCTACCACCTGTTCCTCCAGCCAGGCACCGCGGTGGTCAAACGGTGCGGGGGGCTCCACGGGTTCATGGGGTGGGCCGGGCCCATCCTCACCGACTCCGGGGGGTTTCAGGTCTTCAGCCTGCCGGGGCGGGTGATCAGCGAGGAGGGGGTGCGCTTCGCCTTCGAGAAGGGGGGGCAGCCGACCTTCCTCGGCCCGGAGGAAGCGACCCGGGCTCAGAACGACCTGGGGGCCGACATCATCATGGCCTTCGACGAGTGCATCCCGTACCCGGCGGACCGCCCGTACGTGGCCCGGTCGGTGGACCGCACCTTGCGCTGGGCCGAGCGGTGCGTGGCGGCCCACGCGCGCCCCGGCGAGCAGGCGCTGTTCGGTATCGTGCAGGGGTCGGTGTACGCCGAGGAGCGCCAACGGTGCGCCCAGGCCCTGGCGGCCCTGGACCTGCCGGGGTACGCGGTAGGGGGGGTGAGCGTGGGGGAAGGCCACGACCTGATGAAGCTCGCCGTGGAGCAGTCGGCGCCCTTCTTGCCGCCGGGGAAGGCCCGGTACCTGATGGGGGTCGGACGCCCCGAGGACATCCTAGAGGCGGTGGAGCGGGGGATCGACCTCTTTGACTGCATCATCCCGACGAAGTTCGGCCGCGGCGGGACCTTGTTCACGGGGACCGGGAAGCTGCGGATCCACCGCAAGGAGTTCCGCAAGGACCGCTACCCCATCGACACCTCCTGTACCTGCCCCACCTGCGCCCGCTTCAGCCGCGCCTACCTGCACCACCTCTTCACGGTGGACGAACCCCTCGGCAAGACCCTGGCGTCGGTCCACAACATCCACTTCTACCTGGACCTGGTGGGCCGGGCCCGGGGCGCGATCCTCCAAAACCGCTTCCTGGAGTTCAAGCGGGAGTTTTACGCGGGCTATTTTGGCAACCCCGCCGGACCCGCCTCCGCCGGGGGCACGCGCAAGCCCCCGTCGCGTCAGGAAGAATTTGAAAACACTAGAGATGACGAATAGTTACAGTTGCACAAAAGGAGTGCAGCGGGCGGGTTTCCCAGGCCTGGCGCGGGGTCTCCGGGGGCTTCCACAGCCCGTTCCACAGGTTATCCACACCGCTTGTGGACCCCCTCGGGGAGGGCGGCCCAGAGGGCGGGGCTCACCTCCAGGTCGAGTAGCCTCGAGGTGTCCCGAATCCGGACCGCCCGCACGGCGGGACCGGGGTCCGGGCGCAGGGATCGGAGGGCCACGGCTACCGCCTCGGCTTCGTCGGCCGCCACGTACGGCAGCCGGACGGCTTCGAGAAAGCCGGTCGCCCGGCAGTTGGCGTAGGTCGCGGGCCAGTCCACGGCGTCGGCCAGGGCTCGGGTGACCACGTCGGCGTAGCCCACCCCGTTGGCGTTGCCGCGGCTGCCCGGGGTGAGCCCGAGGGCGGCGATCCGGCGGATGCGGGGCACCGCCCCCCGGCCCGGGAAGCGGCGGTCCAAGCCGATGACGTGGAGATCGAGGCCGGTGCCCGAGACGTCCTTGCCGAGCTCCTGGACCACCAGGAGGTCCAGGTCGTCCCACGGGAGGCGGGGGGCGAGGCGGCGGGCCCGGGCGAGGAGGGCGGCCTCCGCCGCGAGCCACCCCGGGGGCAGGAGGACCTCCAGGGCCGCGGTGGCGCCCGCGGCGTTTTCCGCCAGGGCGACCCCAAAGGGGACCCGCCCGGTGCCCAGGAGCAGCTCGGCGACCTCGGGGATCGCGCGCTCCAGGGGAGCCCGGTGGAGGGCGGCCGCGCTCTCGGCCTTCCCCAAACCGACGGCGAGGAGCTTGGACGGCCCGCTCTCCACCGCGCCGGCAAAGGCGGTGTGGGGCTTGACCCGGTTGACCGGGACGATGCCGTCGGCTGCCCACGCCGCCCGGTCCACCCAGACCGGCACCCCCCCCGGGGTGGTGCCCACCCGCTGGACCTCGGGCTGGGAGATCACCGGGGCGCCCACGGTCTCCTCGGTGATCCCGAGGTGGGCGAGGACGGCCTCCTGCTCGGGCGCAGTGCCCCCGCCGTGGGTGCCCATGGCGGGGACCAGGAAGGGGTCGGCGCCCCGCGCCCGGAGGTGGGCCACCACCGCAGCCACCACGCCGCCGATCCCGGCGATGCCCCGGCTGCCCACGGCGACGGCGATGCGGGGGCGGGGCCCCCCCGGCAGGGCTGGGGACGCGGCCGCCAGCCGCGCCCGGAGCTCCCCGAGAGGATCGGCCACGGCGGGGGTCGAGAGCTCTTGCACCACGGGGTGCCAGGAGAAGGGGGCGGGCGGGTTCATGGGACGCCTCCGGAAATCGGGTGGGCGCCAGGGTCCCCCGGGACCCCGGGCGGGGGCAACGGAAAAGCAGCGAATTCCGGGGCGGCGGCCCCGTATTGGCTAAGGAGTTGCTTCACGTGACACGCCTCAAGGCTTCGGTAATGGGAGGGATTGTGCTCGCCTGGTCTTTCGCAGGGAGCGCCCCGGGGGCCTTCGCCCCGCGACCCGGGGCCGAGGCCCGGTTCCGGGAAGCGCGGGCCCTGGAGGCCGCAGGGGACCCCCGGGCCGTCGAGGCGTACCGCGGCCTGTTGGGGGCCGACCTCCCGGTGCCCGACGCCGTCCACGACGCCCTGGGCCGCCTGCTCCCCCCGGCCGCGGCGGAGCCCCACTGGGAGGCGGTGCTGGCGGCCTCGCCCGCTAGCCCCTTCACGGCGGCGGCGCTTCGGGGGCTGGCGGCCCTGCGGGGCGCCCAGGGGCGCTGGGACGAAGCGGAGGCGCTGGTGGGGCGCCTGGTGGCGAGCGGGGAGGGAGCGGTCGCGGCGGCATCCCTGGTGGCGCTGGCCCAGGGCCTGGACGGCGCGGGGGAGCGGGGCCGGGCGGTGGCGGCAGCGGAGCGGGCCTGGGTCGACTTCGCCGACCGCCTCGAGGCGCGGGGCGCCGCGGCCATCCTCGGCCGGGGCACCGGCGACCCCTACGGGCCGGTGCGGGGGGAACGGCTCCTGCGGCGGGGGCAGGTCCAACTGGAGAAGGGGCGCCGGGAGGAGGCGGTGGCCACCTTTACCGAGCTGCGGCGGCGCCTGACGGTCGGCAGCGGCCTGGCCGGCGACTTGGACCTCGGGCTCGGCACGGCGCTGTACCACCTGCGCCGCTTCGCGGAGGCACTGGAGCCCCTGGGGAGAGCGGCGAAGAACCCGGCGACCGAGGAGTCGGCTCGGTTCTACCGGGCCCGGTCCCTCTTCGGCCTGGACCGGGGGGACGAGGGGGCCCGGGACCTGGTGGCCCTGGCCAAGGGGAAACGGGGCAGCTCCCGGGCTCCCCAGTACCTCCTCCAGGCCCACCGGGTGTTCTTGGGCCGGGGGCTGGCGGCCGAAGCCACCGAGGCTAGAAGCCTCCTCTTGGAGCGGTACCCGGCCTCCGACGAGGCCCGGGAGGTGGCCTGGGGGGACGGCTGGGGGGCCTTTCGGGCCGAGCGCTTCGGGGAGGCGGCGGGCCGCTTCCGCGCCGCCGCGGAGGGGCTCTCCCGGGGCTGGAGCCGGAGCCGGGCCGCCTACTGGGAAGCCCGGGCCCTGGCCGCCCAGGGGCAGGCCGACCGGGCCGCCCGGGGCTTTGCCGCCGTGGTCGCAGAGGTGCCCGTGGGGTACTACGGGCACCTCGCCCGCACCGCCGGGGCGGGGCGGCTCGGCGACCTCGGCCTCCCGGACCTGCGAGTGGCGGCGGTGCGCCCCCTGCGGGCGGTGACCGTCAGCCCCGAGGATGAGGTCCCGCCCGCCGGGGAGGCCGCCGAGGCCCGGGCCGCGGCGTACCTGCGCCTGGCCCTGCCGGACGCCGCTCGGCGGGTGCTGCGGGGCGCCGCGGGGGGGCGGGCAGCCCGGCTCCTGTACTGGGCCGGGGACTACCGGGGGGCCATCCGGGCCGGCGGGCGGAGCTGGCAGGACTGGACCGGCGAGGTCCCGCCGGAGCCCCTCAGCCCTGAAGGCCTCGCCTTCCCCCTGGCGTACGGCGGGGAAGCGGCGGCCGCGGCGGCCGCGGCGGGCATCCACCCCCACCTGCTCCTGGCGGTGGCCCACACCGAGAGCCACTTCGACCCCCAGGCTTACTCCTCGGCCGAGGCCCGGGGGCTGATGCAGTTCATCCCCGCCACCGGCGCCCGGGTGGCCCGGGCGGCGGGCATCGAGGGGTTCGAGCCGGAGCACCTCTTCGATCCGGGCCTCGCCCTGCGCCTCGGCGCCCGGCACCTCCGGGAGCTCCTGGACCGCTTCGAGGGGGACCCGGTGGCGGCGGTGGCGGCGTACAACGCGGGGGCCGGCGCCGTGGAGCGGTGGCTCAAGGCCGGCCACCGGGACGGGGACGCCTTTATCGAGGCGATCCCCTACCGGGAGACCCGCCACTACGTGAAGAAGGTCCTAACCGCCCTGGACGCCTACGGTCGGCTAGACCCCCCGGGGGCGTGGCCGCTGCCGTGAGGAGGGCCGCTGCGAAATCCAGTTGACGCGGACCGAAGGGAGCCCTATGAATAGCGGGTCTTCGGGGCATCGCGAAAAAGATGAGCAATTTCTAATGGTTTGCCCGCCAGGGCGGGCGAACGAGACGAGGAGAGGCGCGTCGATGAAGAGAGTGTTTTTGTTCCTGGCCACGAACCTGGCGGTGGTTTTGGTGCTCGGGGTGGTGGTGAACCTCCTCGGGTTCAACCGCTGGCTTACCCAGTCCGGCATCCAGCTCGGGCCCCTGCTCGGGTTCGCCGCGGTCTTCGGCATGGGGGGGGCGTTTCTCTCGCTCCTGATGTCCAAGTGGGTGGCCAAGCGCGCCACCGGCGCCCGGGTCATCGAACGGCCGGGCAGCGAGGTGGAGCGCTGGCTGGTGGAGACCGTGCGGCGCCAGGCGGGGGAAGCGGGTATCGCCATGCCGGAGGTGGCGATCTTCGACTCCCCCGAGCCCAACGCCTTCGCCACCGGCCCGACCCGCGCCAACTCCCTGGTGGCGGTGAGCACGGGGCTTTTGCGCACCATGAGCCGGGACGAAGCCGAGGCGGTGCTCGCCCACGAGGTCTCCCACGTCGCCAACGGTGACATGGTCACCCTCACCCTGATCCAGGGGGTGGTCAACACGGTGGTCATCGCCCTGGCCCGGGTGGTGGGCTACGCGGTGGATCGGTTCCTGTCCTCCCGCAGCGACGAGGAGTACCACGGCCCCGGCATCGGCTTTTGGGTCACCACCGTGATCGCCGAAATCGCCCTGGGGATCCTCGCCTCGGTGGTGGTGATGTGGTTCAGCCGGGCGCGGGAGTACCGCGCCGACGCGGGCGGGGCGCGGCTGGCCGGACGGGAGCAAATGATTGCCGCCCTGGAGCGGCTGCGCAGCAAGGGCCAGCCGAGCCAGCTGCCGGCGGAGGTGGCCGCCTTCGGCGTCGTCGGCGGGCCCGGCGGAGGGTGGAAGCGGCTGTTCCTGAGCCACCCCCCCCTGGAGGAGCGGATCTCGGCCCTGCGGCGGGCGGGGTAGGGCGCGTCAGGGGGGAGCCCAGCCCAGGGCCCGGCCCAGGGCGTCGAGCTCGGGCTCCGGCCCTGCCTCGACGGTGAGGTCGCCGCCGAGCCACGGCGCCGGGACGGTGAGCCCCACCGCCCACAGGCACAAGCGGGCGACGGCAAACCCCTGCCGGAAGAAGCGGTTGTGGCGGCCGTCGCCGTAGACCGTGTCCCCCAGGATGGGGTGGGAGAGGTGGGCGAAGTGGCGGCGCAGCTGGTGGGTGCGGCCGGTGTGGGGTCGCGCCTCCACCAGGCTGTAGCGGGCGGTGGGGTAGCGCCCCACCGCCTCGGGGACCTCGGCGGTGGCGAGCCGCCGGTAGATCGTCCGGGCGGGCCGCCGCGCCGTCCCCCGGAGGGTTGCCAGGGGGTGGTCCACGGTGCCCTCCGGCTCGACCCACCCCCGCGCGACGGCGCGATACACCTTGGTTACCGCGCCGTCCCGAAAGCTTTGGCACAAGCCGCGGGCCCCCTCGGGCGAGAGGGCGAAGAGGAGCACCCCCGAGGTGGGCCGGTCGAGCCGGTGCACCGGGAACACCGGCTGCCCGAGCTGCCGGCGGACCCGGGACAGGGCCGAGTCGGTCTCGCCCGCCGCCAGGCGGGTGGGGTGGACCAGGAGGCCCGCGGGTTTGTGCACCGCGGCGCAGTGTTCATCCCGATACAGAAGCGGCAGGGGTGCGGGCTCCCCGCCGGGCGGGCGGTCCAGGGTCTCCACGGTCGGCTCACTCCCCCCGGGAGGGTTGCGCGCGGTCTCGCCGTCTGGGGGCTCCTCGTCCCCCTGGTCCTCTTCGGGGCACCGCGGGGCGCGGCTACCCCCGATCCTCCCCCGGCGGGCACCGGCGCCGCGGCTCCCGCTCCCCCGGTGACCCGGGGCACCCCCGCGGGCCAGGCCCGGCCCCCCGCCGAGTCCCGGCACGCGCCGCCCCCTCGCTTCTTCCCGTGGACCAGCGTCCCGGCGTCGGGACGGTTCGAGTTCCCCGCCGGGTTCTTGATCCGCCACCGCCGGGAGGTCCTCACCTGGGGGGACGCGCACCGGGCCCTGGCGGCGGCCCTGGGGCGGGCCGGGTACCCCGGGGGCACCCTCTTCGCGGTGGCCGGGGGCTTCGCTCTGGTGACGCCCCTGGAGCGCACGGATGGGGCGGGTCGCCCGTGGCCGGAGCGGTGGGTGGCGCCGGGGCGGCTCCTCCCGGGAACCTTCGACCTCCAGACCCTCACCGCTGTGATCGGCGGCGCTCCCCCGGGCGACTACCGGCTCCTGGCCCTGGTGGTCGCCCCGTGGACCCGGGCCCACCCGTGGGCCGCGGTGCGCGACGCCGACCTGACCCCCTGGCGGGGGGGCGGGAGCCTGGCCCTGCCGGCAGCCGTGGCGGGCGCCCCCATCACCCCGGAGCACCGGGTGACGGCGCTCTCCTTCGAGTGGAGCCGGGGGGGGCGGGACCAGCCGGCGCGCTTGCGGGTGCCCGGGCGCCACGGCGCCCGGGACCATCTGGAGCACTCCGGCTTGTGGCGCGCCCTGACCGAGACCAAGGCGCCCCGGTGACGCGCGACGGGCCCCGGCGGGAATACCGCCGGGGCCCGTCGCGGGCGGGTCTCGGGGAGGCCCTACTTCGCCGGCACCAGCAACAGGGTGCGGGTGTCGAGCTGGATGGTGCCGGCGGAGGCCGTCCCGGCGGGGTTCTTGAACACCCGCAGGGCGACCGCGTCGGCTTGGGGCTCCAGGCCCACTACCACCTGGGCGAGGTCGAGGAGCGGGGCGACCGTGTCGGCCACGTCCCCCTGCTCGCGGTGGGAGCGAACCGCCACCCACGCCTTGACGCCCCGCGCCCGGGCGAAGGCGGCCACCGCCTGGATCTCGCCGTGCCGGTCGCCGGCCAGGTCGATGCCGTCGACGATCACCACCCGGGGCTGGAAGATCTTCTGCTCCACCAGGTCGCCGAGCCGCTCCTCGAGCTTCTCGACGCTAAAGGCCTGCACCCGGAAGGTGAGGATGAGCCGGTTGCGCTCGACCTCGTCCCACACCTCCCGGGCCTTCTCCAGGTCGTACCCGGTGGCCAGATCCCGGAAGATCTCCTCGTACCACGCCTTCACGTGGCTCACCGTCTCGCCGATGCTCACGTGGAGCACGGGGTTGCCCCGGAAGATGTTATCCAGCGCCACCTGGGTCAAGAACGCGGTCTTGCCGGTGCCGGCCCGGGCCGCCAGGATGCCCGTCTGGCCGGGCAGCAGCCCGCCGTCACAGCTCTGGTCGAGGGCGCGCAGGGGGTTCTTTTCCACCATCTCGTTTTTTAGCATCCGGGAACTCCTGTCAGAAAGCCGGATTAGGACGGCCACGCCGGGATCAGGCGGCCGACTTCTTCTTGAGCTCTTCCTGGTACTTCTTCTTGAGCTCCTCGGAGATGCTCTGGGGCACGGGCCGGTACCGGGCGAACTCCATGGTGAACTCGGCCTTGCCCTGGGTGCCGGAGCGCAGGGCGGTGGAGTAGCCGAACATCTCGGCCAGGGGCACTTCCGCCTCCACCACCGAGTACACCCCGTCCTCGCTGGTACCGACGATGATGCCCCGGCGCTGGTTCAAGGTAGCCAAGACCGAGCCCTGGAACTCGCTCGGGGTCTCCACGACCACCTTCATGATCGGCTCCAGGATGATCGGCTTGGCCTTGCCGTACGCCTCGCGGAAGGCGCCGATGGCGGCCTGCTGGAACGCCATGTCCGAGGAGTCCACGGCGTGGGCGGCGCCGTCGTCGATGGTCATGCGCACCCCGGTGATGGGGGCGCCGATCAGGGACCCCTTCTTGAGGCAGGCGCGAAAGCCCTTGTCGCAGGAGGGGATGAACTCCCGGGGGATGACGCCGCCGACGATCTCGTCGACGAACTCGTACTCACCCTCCTCCAGGGGCTCCATGAAGCCCGCTACCTTGCCGTACTGGCCGGAGCCGCCGGTCTGCTTCTTGTGGACGTAGCTGAAGTCGGCCTTCACCGACACGGTCTCGCGGTAGGCGACCTGGGGCTGGCCGGTGGTGACTTCCGAGTTGTACTCGCGCTTCATCCGCTCCACGTACACGTCGAGGTGGAGCTCTCCCATGCCCTGGATGATGGTCTCGCCGCTCTCCGGGTCCACGAAGGAGCGGAAGGTCGGGTCCTCCTTGGTGAACCGGCCGAGCGCCTTGCTCATGCTCACCTGGGACTTGGAGTCCTTGGGGACGATGGCCAAGCTGATGACCGGCTCCGGCACGTGCATCGAGGTCATGGAGATGCGGGTGTCCTCGGCGCAGAAGGTGTCGCCGGTGGCGCAGTCGATGCCGAACATGGCGACGATGTCCCCCGAGTTGGAGGCGTCGATCTCCTCCATTTGGTTGGAGTGCATGCGCACCAGGCGCCCGACCTTGAACTTCTTGCCGGTGCGGGCGTTGACCAGGGTGTCGCCCTTGGCCATGCGGCCCTGGTACACCCGGACGTAGGTGAGCTGGCCGTAGCGCCCATCCTCGAGCTTGAAGGCCAGGGCCACGGTGGGCTTTTTGGGGTCCGCGTCCAAAAGGACCGGGGCCTCGTTGCGGTCCATGTCCAGGCCGGTGTTCTCCACGTCGCTCGGGCACGGGATGTAGCGGACCACGGCGTCGAGCAGGAGCTGCACGCCCTTGTTCTTGTAGGCTGAGCCGATCAGCACCGGGGTGATGGCGCGGGCCAGGGTGCCCTTGCGGATGGCGTCGTGGATCAGGGCCTCGGTGACCCGCTCCTCCAGCATCGCCTCCATCAGCTCGTCCGAGCACATGCTCAGGGCGTCGAGCATCTCCTCGCGGCGGGCGTTGGCCTCGTCGAGGAGGTCGGCCGGGATCGTCGCCCGGCGGATGGTCTCGCCGTTGGGCCCGTCGAAGTACACCGCCTGCATGGTGACCAGGTCCACCACCCCCTGAAGGTCGGCCTCGAGCCCGATGGGGATCTCGAGGAGAACCGCGTTCTGCTGAAGCTTCTCCCGCAGCTGCCCGACCACCCGGTAGGGGTTGGCGCCGGTCCGGTCGCACTTGTTAATGAAGGCGATCCGGGGAACCTTGTAGCGGTTCATCTGCCGGTCCACGGTGATGGACTGGCTCTGGACGCCGCCCACGGCGCACAGCACCAGGATGGCGCCGTCGAGCACCCGCAGGGCCCGCTCCACCTCGATGGTGAAGTCCACGTGGCCGGGGGTGTCGATGACGTTAATGAAGTGGCCGGCCCACTCGCAAAAGGTCGCAGCGGACTGGATGGTGATGCCCCGCTCCCGCTCCAGGTCCATGGAGTCCATGGTGGCGCCGACCCCGTCCTTGCCCTTCACCTCGTGGATCGCGTGGATCCGCTGGGTGTAGAAGAGCACGCGCTCGGTCAGGGTGGTCTTGCCCGAGTCGATGTGGGCCGAGATGCCGATGTTCCGGAGTAGGGAGATGTCCTTGATCATGGTCTTTCGCTCCTCACGGTTCTGCGGGCTCCCTCTCCTCGCCGGGGTCTGGCCGACCCGAACAGCTGAACGAAAGGGAGTCGGGGCTTATACAAGGCAGGGGGCGCCGTGTCAAGGAGTTGCTTGCGGCGAGGGGTGGCGCGCCGCGGGACCGGCTTTACACCCGGGCGGCGATTCTGGTACCTAGCACGACTCGACCCCCGATCCGCCGTCGGTCCCCGAAACGGAGCGAGAACCCCATGACCCCCCGCGAGGCGCTCGTTGCCATCGAGACCCTGGAGAAGTTCGGGATCAACCTGGGCCTCGGCCGGGTCCAGGCGTGCCTGGGTGCCCTGGGTGATCCCCACCGCCGCTACCCCACGGTCCACGTGGGGGGCACCAACGGCAAGGGGTCGACGACGCTCCTCACCGCGGCGGTCCTGACCGCGGCGGGGTACCGGACCGGGCTCTACACCTCCCCCCCCTTGGAGTCCTTCGGGGAGCGCATCCGGGTGGACGGCGTGCCCCTGCCCGACGCGGACCTGCCGGCGCTGTACGAGGCCGTGCTGGGGGCGGCCGAGGCCTGCCCCGCGGCGCGGGAGATGACCCAGTTCGAGGTCATCACCGCCCTGGCGTTTTTGCACTACGCCCGGGTCGGGGTCGACGCGGCGGTGATCGAGGTGGGGATGGGCGGGCGCCTGGACTCCACCAACGTGATCGTGCCCGAGGTGTCGGTGGTCACCAACGTGGGCCTGGAGCACGCGGAACACCTGGGGCCGACGGTGACGGCCATCGCCGGCGAGAAGGCGGGGATCGTCAAGCCCGGGGTGCCCCTGGTGACCACTGCCGAAGGGGAGGCCCTGGCGGTCCTGGAGGGGGTTGCCGCCGCCCGGGGCGCCCCGTGCCACGCCTGGGGCCGGGACTTCGCGGTGACCGCCGAGGTGGGCGGCACCTACCGCTTCGAGGGCCGACGGTGGCGCCTGGAGGGGCTCGCCCTCGGCCTTCGGGGGAGCTACCAGCGGCGCAACCTCGGCGCCGCCCTGGGGGCCCTGGAGACCCTCGCGGAGCGCGGCTGGCGGTTCGACGAGGGAGCGCTGCGCCGGGCCCTGGCCGAGGCGAGGTGGCCGGGGCGTCTGGAGCTCCTGGGGCCGGGGCCCCGGGTCCTTTTGGACGGCGCCCACAACCCCCACGCCTCCCGGGCCCTGGCCGAGGCCCTGGGGAGCGGGGAGTTCCCCCGGGACCGCCTGGTCCTGGTGCTCGGCATCCTGGGGGACAAGGATGCCCGGTCGATCCTCGGCGACCTGGTCCCCCTGGCCGACGAGGTGTGGCTGACGCGGTCGGCTTCGGTGCGGGCCCGGGCGCCCGGCGAGCTCCTCGCCGCCGTGGAGGGGATGACCGGGGCTCCCGTCCACCTGGCCGACTCGGTGGGCGAGGCGGTCGACCGGGCCCTGGCGGGGGCAGGGGCCCGGGATCTGGTGTGCGTTACCGGGTCCCTCACCACGGTGGGGGAGGCCCGGGGCCACCTGCGCCGCCTGGGTTGGGTCCGGTGAAAAGGGTCGGGACCTGGGGGCTCGTCGCCGCGGTCACCGGGGCGCTGGCGGCCGCCGGCCACGCCCAGGAGCGGTTTGTCCTGGACGGCGGCGCCCAGGGCCCCGTGGAGCTGCGGGCCGACACCCTGGGGGCGGGGGAGGGGGGAGCCCGCCTCGAAGCGACCGGGGGAGTGGTGATCCGGTGGGGCGGCTATCGGCTGACCGCGGACCGGGTCTCCCTCGCCCGATCCGAGGGCGTCGCCCGGGCCTCGGGGGGGGTGTCCCTGGAGGACGAGGACGGCAACGTCCTGCGCGCCCAGGCCCTGGAGCTCGAGCTCGCGACCCAGGTCGGCGAGGTCACGGGGGGGGAGCTGTGGATCGCCCGGGAGGGGTACCGGGTGTGGGGGGAGCGGTTTCGCCGGACCGGACCCCGCACCTACGAGGTGGAGCGGGGCGGCTTTACCGCGTGCGACGGCACCTGGCCGAGCTGGCGGGTGGAGGCACGCCACCTGGCGGTGGAGGTGGAAGGCTACCTGCGGGCCCGGGGTGCAGCCTTCTGGGTGGAGGGGGTCCCGGTGGTCTACACCCCCTTCCTGGTGTATCCGGTGAAGCGCCAGCGCCAGTCCGGGTTTCTCATCCCCAAGGTCGGCTACACCGATCGGGACGGGTTCTTGTCGGTCCTTCGCTACTACTGGGCGCCCTGGGACGCTGCCGACCTGACGGCGCGGATGGAGTACCGGAGCCGACGCGGCTGGACCGAGGGGGCCGAGGTCCGCTACTCCCTCGCCGAGGGCCACGGGGGGGCCGTGGGGGGCACCCACTCCCGGGACCGGCGGGACGGGCAGCATCGCTACCGGGTCCAGGCCCGGCACGATAGCCGATTCGAGGGCGGCTACGGGGTAGCGGCCCGGCTCGACTACCTGGGAGACGCGGACTATCTCAAGGACACCGGGGACACCCTGGACGATCGGGGGGTGGACCGGTTGCAGAGCTACCTCCTCGCCACCCACGACGGGGACCGGGGCACGGCCTTCGGCCTGGTGGACTTCCTCCAGACCCTCCAGGCCCGCCAGGGGGAGACCCTCCAGACCCTGCCCGCGGCGGGGTTTCGCGGCCGGGAGGTGCCCCTCGGGGCGGGACTCCTCGGGAGCCTGGACGGCGCGATCCACCGGTTCTGGCGCGAGGAGGGGGTGCGGGGCGAGCGCCTCGCCCTCGATCCGGTCCTCGCCTGGGAGCCGGCCCCGGGCCTGGCGGCTCGGGGCGGGTACCGTCAGCACCTGTACCGGGTGGGGGACGACACCCTGGGCCGGGGGGCGGCCCACGCCGAGGCCACTGCCGCGATGGCCCTGGCCCGGAGCTGGGGTGGGTGGCTGCACACCGTGGAGCCGGGGGCGCGGGTCTACTGGGGGGAGGCCGGACGGGGGCCCGAGCCGCCCCGCTTCGACCCCGGGGACGCCTTCGAGGAGCGGGCCGGGATCGCCGTGGCGGTGGAGCAGCGGGCCCTGCGCCGGTCCGACCTGGGGGAGCTCGGGGCCCTCACCGCCGAGCGAGCCTACGACCTGGTCGGCGGCGTCTGGCTCCCCTGGCGGGTGGAGGCCCGGTTCGCCCCCCACCGCGCCGTGTCGGCCCGGGCCGAGGCCGAAGTGGACCCCTCCCGACCCGACCCCTGGCGGCGCTGGGCGGCCGAGGGGGAGGTGCGAGACGACCGGGGCGATCGCCTCTTCGGCGCCTATCGGTTCGTCGCCGGCGAGGCGAGCTACGCCGACGGCGGCCTGGGGCTCGCCCTCACCCGGGAGCTGGGGCTCGAGTACCGGCGCCGCCACAGCGTCCGGGACCGCCGCACCCTGGAGGAGACGGTGGGGCTTCGTCTGGAGCACCCGTGCTGGGAGCTGCTGGTGACCTACTCCCGGAACTACCGGGCCGAAGCGGAGGGGGACGAACGCCGCTACCTGGCCGTCCTGTCCCTGCGCGGCCTCGGCCGGGTCGGCACCCTGCGGGGCCTCGTCCCGTGAGCCGGGTGGCGTGCCTGCTCCTCTGCCTCGCCCTGTCCGTGGGGCCCTGGGTAGCGGTCGCCGGGGTGGGGACGGCCTGGGAGGACGCCCGCGGGCTTTACGAGGGCCTCGCGGGGGATGGCCCCGCCGCCCGGGAGCCCGCCTCCTGGCGGGCCGTGGCCGCGGCCCTCACCGAGGCGGCCGTCGGCGCCGACGGCCCGCGGGCTGCGGAGGCGCTCTTCCTGGCCGGGGTGAGCCTGGAGCGGGCCTTCGCCCTGTCCGCCTTCCGCCCCGACCAGGAGGAGGCCCTGGGGCGGTACGAGGAGCTGTGGAGCCAGTACCCCCAGGAGGCTCTGGCGGCGGATGGGCTCTTGCGTTCGGGGCGAATCCTGGAGGCCCGGGGGGACGAGGGGCCCGCCCGGGAGCGCTACCGGTGGCTCCTGGCGGAGATGGGGGAGAGCCCCCTGGCGCCCCTGGCCCAGAGCCGACTGGAAGGCCTGGGGAAGGTCGCGGTGGTGCGGGGGGTGCGCACCGGGGTCGGCCCGGGCCACACCCGGGTGGTGGTGGACCTGAGCCACGCGAGCCCCTACGAGCCCCGGGCGCTCCCCGCCGACCCCGGGGCCAACAAGCCCCCTCGGGTGTTCCTGGAGTTCCCGGCGGCGCGCCTCGGGGACGGGGTGCCCCGGGAGACGGCGGTGGGCAACCACACCGTCCTCCAGGTGCGGGTGGGTCAACACGACCCCCGCACCGCCCGGGTGGTGATCGACCTCGCCGGGCCGGCGAGCTTCCGGGTCTTCCCCCTGGAGGACCCGGCCCGGGTGGTGGTGGACGTCTTCGGGGCGAGTCGCGCCCCCGAAGAGCCGCCGCCGGGCGGGCGCCGCCCCCGGGTGGTGGTGGACCCCGGCCACGGGGGCAAGGACCCCGGGGCGCTGGGGCCCGGTGGACTCAAGGAGAAGGACCTCACCCTGGCCATCGCCGTGGAGCTGGCGGAGTTTCTGCGGCGGGACGCGGGGTACGAAGTGCGGCTCACCCGGGACCGGGACGCCACCCTGAGCCTGGAGGAGCGCACCGCCATCGCCAACGCCTTCGGCGCCGACCTCTTCGTCTCGATCCACGTGAACGCGAGCCCATCGGCGGCCGCCATGGGAGTCGAGACCTATTACCTGGAGCGCGCCTCGGATCGGGCGTCCCGTCGGCTGGCGGCGCGGGAAAACGGCAGCAGCGAAGCCGGGGTGGCGGCGGTGGAGCACATCCTGGCCGACGTCATCCTCACCTCCAAGACCCGGGAGTCCCGGCGCCTGGCGACGGCCATCCAACACACCCTGGTGGGGCACCTCTCCCAGGCCTACGGCCCGGTCCGGGACCTCGGGGTGAAGCGGGCGCCGTTTTACGTCCTGACCGGGGCGGTGATGCCTGCGGTGCTGGTGGAGGCGGCCTTTCTCTCCAATCCGGAGGAGGCCAAGCGCCTGGCGGACCCGGCGTACCGCCGGGAGGCCGCCCTGGCGGTGGCCCGGGGGGTTCGCCAGTTCCTGGAGGGCACCTGAGGATGGGTCCCCGCTGGCTCCTCCTGGCGGCCCTCCTCGTGGGGGCCGCGCCGGCCGCGGCCGGGGGGTGGGTGCGCCCGGGGCCCGGGGCGGTCGCGCCGGGGGAGATCTTTGCCGTCACCGCCGGGGGGGTCCCGCCGGGGGTTCGCCCCGAGGTGGTCTTCCGGGGGCGGCGGTTCGGCGTGTGGCCCGGGGAGGCCGAGGGGGAGTGGTTGGGGCTGGTCGCCGTGGATCGGGACGAGCTCCCGGGGCCCGGGACCCTCGCGGTGGTAGAGGCCGGGAGCGAGCCGGCCCGGGAGCTGGCGGCCGAGGGGGTCGCGGTCGCCCCCCGGACCTACCCCGAGCAGCGCCTCACGGTGGACCAGCGGACGGTCACCTTGTCGCCCCAGGACCAGGAGCGGGCGGCCCGGGAGGCCCTCCTGATCCGCGAGGCTCTGGCCCTGCGGAGCCCGGAACGCAGCTGGGACGGCGGGTTTCGGCGCCCCGCCGAGGGCCCGGTATCGAGCCCCTTTGGGGTGCGGCGGGTGTACAACGGGGTGCCCAAGGGCTACCATGGCGGCCTGGACCTCGCGGCCCCCCGGGGCGCGCCGGTCCGAGCGGCGGCAGCGGGGCGCGTGGCCCTGGTGGGGGATTACTTCTACACCGGCTGGTCGGTCTTCATCGACCACGGGGTGGGGCTGGTGACGGCGTACTTTCACCTCGACGCCGCGACGGTGAGCCCGGGGCAGGCAGTGGGCGCCGGAGACCTGCTGGGCGTGGTGGGGTCCACCGGCCGCTCCACCGGGCCCCACCTCCACTGGGGGGTGTACCTGGCGGGGGTGCGAGCCGATCCCTTGAGCCTCCTGGCGGTGGCCGCGGCCCCCTAGGCCGGTTTGCCGTTGACTCGGGGGGGATTTGCTTTGAATACTTTTGACCTTTCGACTGCCCAACCTGGAGGCGTTCCCGTGGCTGAAACCCCCCGGTTCGAAGATCTCCTCGCCCGCCTGGAGGGGCTGGTGAAGGCCCTGGAGGGGGAGGAGCTGGACCTGGAGCGCGCCCTGGACGCCTTCGAGGAGGGGGTTCGCCTCGCCCGGGCGTGCCACGGGCGGTTGGACCAGGCGGAGCGGCGGGTCGAGGCCCTGCGGCGGCTGCCCGGGGGCGAGGTGGGGACGGAGCCCTTCCCGGCGGGAGAGGACGAGCCGTGACCGGGGAGTTGGAGCGCCGCCTGGCCCAATGGAAGGCCGCGGTAGAAGCCTACCTGGACGCCTGGCTGCCGGCGGCCGCCACCTTTCCCCAGCCCCTCTTCGAGGCGATGCGCTACAGCGTCCTCGCCGGCGGCAAGCGCCTGCGGCCCGCCCTGGCCTTTGCCGCAGCTGAGGCGGTCGGGGGTACCGAGGAGGACGCCCTCCCCTTTGCCGCCGCCCTGGAGCTGATCCACACCTACAGCTTGATCCACGACGACCTGCCGGCCATGGACGACGACGACCTGCGCCGGGGCAAGCCCACCAACCACGTGCTCTTTGGGGAGGGGATGGCGATCCTCGCCGGCGACGGCCTTCTAACCGACGCCTTCGCCCTGCTGACGCGCCCCGAGGTCCTCGAGCGCCACGGGGCCGCCGTGGTGCTCGGCGCCGTGCAGGAGATCGCCCGGGCGGCGGGGAGCGCGGGCATGGTGGCCGGCCAGGCCCTGGATCTCACCTGCGAAGGCCGCGAGGTGGACCTGCCGACCCTGGAGTTTCTGCACACCCACAAGACCGGGGCGCTGATCCGGGCGGCCACGGTGGTCGGCGGCCTGGCGGGGCGCGCCAGCGACGCCGAGCTGCGGGCCCTGACCCAGTACGCCGAACGGGTGGGGCTGGCGTTTCAAGTGGCCGACGACGTCCTGGACGTGGAGAGCACCACCGAGACCCTAGGCAAGCCGGTGGGGAGCGACGAGGGGCTCCGTAAGGCGACCTACCCGGCGCTCCTGGGGCTCGGCGAGTCCAAGCGCCGGGCCCGGGAGCTGGTGGAGGCGGCGATCGAGTGCCTAAAGCCCCTGGGGGAGCGGGCGGAACCCCTGCGCGGCCTCGCCCGGCTCGCCATCGAGCGGCGGAGCTAGGGGTGGCGCGCCTCCTCGACCGCATCAACGGCCCCGCCGAGCTCAAGGGCCTCACCCGGGAGGAGCTCGAGGTCGTCGCCCAAGAGGTCCGGGCCCTGATCCTTCGGTCCCTGGCCCCGGTGGGCGGCCACCTGGCGTCCAGCCTCGGGGTGGTGGAGCTGACCGTAGCGCTCCACGCGGTCTTCGACTCCCCCGCGGACCGGTTGATCTGGGACGTGGGCCACCAGAGCTACCCCCACAAGATCCTGACCGGGCGCCGAGACGCCTTCCCCACCATCCGCCAGACCGGGGGGCTGTCGGGCTTTCCCAAGCGGTCCGAGAGCCCCCACGACGCCTTTGGCACCGGGCACTCCTCCACCTCCATCTCGGCGGGGCTCGGCCTAGCGGTGGGAAGCGCGCTCAAGGGGGAGCGGCGCAAGGTGGTGGCGGTGATCGGCGACGGCTCCCTCACCGGGGGCCTCGCCTTCGAGGGACTCAACCACGCCGGGCATCTGGACCGAGACCTGGTGGTGGTCCTCAACGACAACGAGATGAGCATCTCCCCCAACGTGGGGGCGCTGTCCTCCTACCTCTCCCGCATCCTCACCGGGGATCTGTACTCCCGGTTTCGGCGCGACGTGACCGAGCTGCTCAAGGCCATCCCGAGCGTCGGCGGGGCCATGGCCCGGCTGGTCAAGCGCCTCGAGGAGCACGTGAAGGGCTTCTTCTCGCCGGGGATGCTCTTCGAGGAGCTCGGCTTCACCTACGTAGGACCCCTGGATGGCCACAACCTCGGGCACCTGGTGGCCGCCTTTCAAAACGTGAAGAAGTTCGAGAAGCCCGTGCTGGTGCACGTGGTGACCCGCAAGGGCAAGGGCTTTCGGCCCGCCGAAGAGCGCCCCACCGCCTTCCACGGGGTGGGCCCCTTCGACCTCGACGACGGCGCCTGTCGGCCGACGGCGGGGGGGGCGCCGAGCTACACCGAGGTGTTCGGCCGAACCCTGGTCGCCCTGGCGGCAAAGAACCCGCGCATCGTCGCCATCACCGCGGCCATGCCCGAGGGCACCGGCCTGGAGGCGTTTCGGGACTGCTACCCGGACCGCTTCTTCGACGTGGGGATCGCCGAGCAGCACGCGGTTACCTTTGCCGCCGGCCTGGCGGCCGAGGGGTGGGTCCCGGTGGTCGCGGTGTACTCCACCTTCCTCCAGCGGGCCTACGACCAGATCGTCCACGACGTGGCCCTCCAGGGCCTCCCGGTGGTCTTCGCCGTGGACCGGGCGGGCCTGGTGGGGGCGGACGGGCCGACCCACCACGGGGCCTTCGACCTCTCCTACCTGCGCCACGTGCCGGGGCTCGCGGTGCTCGCCCCCGCCGACGAGGACGAACTCCAGCACGCCCTGGCGGCCGCGGTGGCGGCCCCCGGGCCCACGGCGCTGCGCTATCCCCGGGGCTGTGGCACCGGGGTTCCCCTGGCGGCCGAGCCGCGCCCCTGGGAGCTCGGCAAGGGCCGCCTGGTGCGGGGCGACCCCGAGGCGCCCGGGGTGGTGGTGTTGAGCGTGGGCACCGCCCTGGAGGCGGCCCTGGAGGGGGCCGCCCGAGCCGAGGCCGAGGGCGGTACAGTCGCGGTCTTCGACGTCCGATCGGTAAAGCCGTTGGACGCGGCCGCCGTGGTGGCCCTGGCTTCCCGGGGGGAGGGGGTGGTAACCGTGGAGGAGAACGCCCTGGCGGGCGGGTTCGGCTCGGCAGTCCTGGAGTGCCTGGCCGACCACCGGGTGCTGGTGCCCGTGGAGCGGCTGGGGCTCCCTGACCGGTTCGTGGAGCACGGCGGGCAGGCGGAGCTGCGGCGCCAGGTGGGCATCGACGCGGCCGCCGTGGGCGCCGCGGTCCTGCGGGTCGCCCGGGGCCGATGACCGGGGTTCGCCTCGACCAGCTCCTGGTGGACCGGGGCCTGGCGGCGAGCCGGGAGAAGGCCCGGGCCCTGATCCTGGCCGGAGCGGTGGTGGTGGGCGACCACCGGGCCGACAAGCCGGGGCAGGCGGTGGCGGCCGGCGCCGAGGTGCGGCTCAAGGGGGAGGTCTGCCCCTACGTGAGCCGCGGGGGGTTGAAGCTGGCGGCGGCCCTGGACGCCTTCGGGATCGATCCCGCGGGGTGGACCTGCGTGGACCTCGGGGCCAGCACCGGGGGCTTCACCGACTGCCTCTTGCAGCGGGGAGCCCGGCTGGTGTATGCGGTGGACGTGGGGTACGGCCAGTTGGCGTGGGCCCTGCGGGACGACCCCCGGGTGGTGAACCTGGAGCGCTGCAACGTGCGCTACCTGGAGCGCGGCCGGATCCCGGAGCCTGTGCAACTGGTGGTGGTGGACGCCTCCTTCATCTCCCTGACGCTCCTCTTGCCCAAGGTGTGGGAGCTCCTCGAGCCCGGGGGCCAGGCGGTGGCCCTGGTCAAGCCCCAGTTCGAGGTCGGCAAGGGGCAGGTGGGGAAGGGCGGGGTGGTGCGGGACCCGGCCTTGCGCGGGGCGGCGGTCGCCCGGGTCCTGGCGGCGGCGGCGGAGCTCGGGTTCACGGTCCTGGGGGAGGCGGAGTCGCCGGTGCCCGGGGCGAAGAAGGGTAACGTGGAGGTCTCCGTGCATCTAAGACGCCCGGAAGGGGAGGGGGAGTAGCTCCATGGCGATCTTTAACTACGCGGCCCGGGAGATGACGGCCAAGGTCGTGTACTACGGCCCGGGGCTCTCGGGGAAGACGACGAGCATCCAGTGCGTCCACGCCAAGCTCAACCCCAAGAGCAAGGGCAAGCTGGTGAGTCTCGCCACCGAGACCGACCGCACCCTCTTCTTCGACTTCTTTCCGGTGGAGTTCGGCCAGATCGGCGGCTTCCGGGTCAAGTTCAACTTCTACACCGTGCCGGGCCAGGTTTTTTACAACACCACCCGCAAGCTCGTCCTCAAGGGCGCCGACGGCGTCGTCTTCGTCGCCGACTCCCAGCCCGGCATGATGGAGCAGAACCTCGAGAGCCTCGATAACCTCAAGGAGAACCTGCGGGCCCACGGGCTGGACCCGGAGACCGTTCCCTTCGTCATCCAGTTCAACAAGCGTGACCTCCCCGGCGTCCTGCCGGTGGCGGAGATGCGCCGCAAGCTGAACTTCCGGGGGGTGCCGGACTTCGAGACCTCGGCCAACACCGGGCAGGGCATCATGGACGCCATGAAGGCGGTGTGCCGGCTCGTGCTGGAGGACATCCAGGCGAAGCAGAAACGGTCCATGGGCCGACCCGACGCGCCGACGCCCGAGGCCCCGCCGTCCCGCCCGGCGCCGGAGGCGCCACCCGCCCGCCCCGTCGCCGAGCCGAAGCCCGCGGCGCGACCCGCCGAGGCCCCGGCGCCGCGGCCTGCGGAGGCGGTCGGAGGCCCCGCCGGGGAGCGCACGCTGGTCATCCCCCTGCGGGGGCCGGGTACGAGCGAGGTGAACCTCGCCGTGCCGCTGGAGCTCCGGGTCGAGGAGGGGGTCGAGGCCGTGCAGGTGACCGTGCAGGTCAAGGTGGCCTACTGGCCCCGGGGGCAGGGCGGGGTGACGGTGCGGGAGGTCACGGCGTCCACCGTCGCGCCGCCCCCGCCGAAGAAGGGGTTTTTCGCCCGCCTCTTCGGGCGCGGCTAGGGGCGGTGCACCGGATCTCGTTCATCGGAGCCGGCCCCGGGGACCCGGGCCTTCTGACCCTCGCCGGAGCCGAGGCCCTCCGGGAGGCCGCCGCGGTGGTGGCCCCCGGCTCCTACCACGCCAGCTTTGCCGCCCTGCTCGCGGGCAAGGAACTCCAGAGCCCCTTCCAGCTCCCCCACGCGGGTCTCGTCGCCTGGATCGAGGCCCGCCTCCCCCGGGGCCCGGTGGCCTTTTTGATGCCCGGCGACTTCGCCTTCTTCTGCCCCTTCCCGTCTTTCGTCGCCCACTTCGGCGACCGGGGCCGGGTGATCCCCGGGGTCGCCGCGCCGGCTGCCGCCGCCGCGGTGCTGCGGCGCGCCTTCGACGTCCCCGGGGTCGCCCACACCACGGTCTTCACCAGCCCCCGGGCCTTCTCCCGGCCGGGGGAGCGGGTGCGCCTGCGGGACGCGGCCCGGCCGGGCTGCACGGTGGTGGTCTTCATGAACGATCTCCCCCTGCCCGAGCTGGTGGCCGAGCTCCGCCTCGGCTTCGGGGGCGACGTTCCCCTGGCGATCCTCGAGAACCTCTCCTGCCCGGACGAGCGGGTGACCGTGGCCACCCTGGACACCGCGGTGGCGGCGGTGGGCCCCCGGGACCCCTTTGGGATCGGGTCCGGGGAGCCGGAGCCGGCCCTGGCCCTGGTGGTGGCGGGGGCGGCCCTGGGCTCCCAGGAGGAGGCCGAGTGGTGGGACCGCCGGTACGAGAAGATCTGGAAGCCCCGGGGGATGCGGTGAGGGGCCCGGCCCTGCTCCTCGCCCCCGTCGACCACCCCGCGGAGGTCGAGCCCCTGGCCGACGCCGGGGCCCACGAGCTGTACGGGGGGGTGCTGCCCCGGGACTGGCCCGGGGGCGCCGCCCTCTCCGCCAACCAGCGGACCTTCGCCGCCGCCCAGTTCCCCTCGGAGGACGCCTTCGCGGCCGCGGCCCGGGCCGCGAGCGCCCGGGGGGTGCCCCTGTACCTGGCCCTCAACGCGCCCCTGTACGCCCCCGAGGCGTACCCGAGTCTTCTGGGCCTGGCGCGGCGGGCGGCGGGCTGGGGGGTGGCGGGGATCATCGCCGGGGACCCGGGGCTCCTGGGGCGGCTGGCCCGGGAGGAGCTGCCCCTGGCGGTCGTCCTCTCCACCCTGGCGGGAGCCCTCAACGCCCGGGCGGTGGGCTTCTTCCGAACCCTCGGGGCGACCCGGGTGGTGCTCCCGCGCCACCTGACCCTAGCCGAGATCGGCGCTGTGGTCCGGGCCCACCCCGACCTCCCCTTCGAGGCCTTCGTCCTCATCGGGCGCTGCCCCTTCGAGGAGGCGTACTGCACCTTCCACCACGGGAGCCCCGCCCAGCGCTGGCCGTGCGAGATCCCCTACCGCCTCGCCGACGCCGCGGGCGAGGTCCCCCGGCCCGGGCACCCGGCCGCCGCCTGGCACCGGTCGTGGGCGACGGCGGACCGGCGCCACGCGTGCGGCGTGTGCGGGCTGCCCGAGCTGCTTGCCCTGGGGGTGCGCCACTTCAAGCTCGTCGGCCGCGGCGGCCCCACCGAGGCCAAGGTGGCGAACCTCCGGCTGGTCGCCGCCTTCGCCGGAGGCGACCGGTCCAGGGCCGAGGCCCGGGAGGCCTACCAGCGCCGCTTCGGGCGCCCCTGCCACCCCCTCACCTGCTACGTCCCCGAGCTCCATCCCCGATCCGGTGGGGGCTAGCCAAGGGGCAAGCCCGATCCTGGTGCCTGCCGGGGGGCGAAGCCGAGGCGCCCCAGCAGGGACTCCAGCGGGCAGCGCCCGGTGAGGCCGGCCACCGCCTGGGCCACGGCCACGGCGGCGGCGAGGCCGAACCAGGCGGGGGAAACCACCACGCCCAGCAAGACGCCGGTGGCGGCCAGCGACCCGTGCAGGACCAGCGCCGCGTCCCGGGCGGTAAGCGTCCGGGACGGGGGCACGGGGGCGGTGCCGTCCAGCTCCGCCGTCCACAGGGGGTGGCGGTGCTCGGCGTAGGCCCGGTCCACCCGGCCGGTGAAGATCGAGGGCACCAGGGCCCGGTTGGCCTTGACGGCGAAGGCGCCGAGGTGGGCGAAGAAGCCGAGGAGAAAGAACACCGTCGCCACGTTGTGGACGAGGGTGGTCCACAGGATGAGCGGGTAGGGGAGGTCGACCCCGGCGAAGTTCTTGGCCACCTTGACTAGGCCGGTGAGGACGAGCACCAGGCTCACCCCCCCGAGGAAGGCGTAGGCGAGGCGCTGCTCGGCGAGGAACTTGTGGGAAGGGGGCTCGGCCTTGCGGGTCAGGATCGCCCACAGGATCCGGGCTGACTCCCCCAGGTCCCCCCGGCGGGGCCAGATGGCCCAGCCGCCCTCGGCGAGGTTGCGCACCAGGTGAAAGGCGATGGCCGCGGTGAAGACCGCGCCGGCCCACAGGTGCAGCTGAAAGGTCACCGCGTAGTCCGAGGCCCAGGCGAGCCCCGGCAGCCGGTCCACCATGTAGCGGCTGTACATGGGCATCTGCCCGAAGCCCGAGAAGAGGAGCACGAGGCCCGAGAGGGCGACCGCCCAGTGCTCCACCAGGGTCCAGCCGTCGTGGCGCCGCACGGTCGGCCCCTTGGTCTTGGCGCTCATGGCTTGCCCTCCGTTGCCTTCGCGGTTCGTCTCGTGCCCACCGCCCGGGCCCCGGCCACCAGGGCGCCGGCGACCCCCACCAGGGGCGCCCACAGGGCGGCCTTGAGGGCCCCGTGGGCCTCGGCCAGGGGGTTGGGGTTGGCCGGGAAGAAGAAGCGCTCCTTCTCCCGCTTTCGCAGCGCCGCCTCGATGGCAGCAAAGGGCACCGGGGAGACGTACACCGTGCCGGTGCCGCCGTTCTCCACGTCGCCGTAGGTGTAGCCCCCGAGCTGCCGGGCCCGGTGGCGGGCGAGCGCCACGATCTCGGCCCGGGGGCCAGAAAGCAGCGGCGCGTTCTCCCCCAGGCGCTCGCGGCAGGCAAAGACGCAGTCCGGGGCCCTCCCCTCGGCCAGGCGGTCGAAGCACAGGTCGCACTTGAACATCACCCCGCCCCCGGCGAGCTTCGGCATCACCTCCATATACAGGCCCACCCCGGCCTGGCGCTGGGGGATGTTCCAGGGGCACACCGAGCGGCACTTGGCGCCCCCCACGCACAGGTGGGGCGCGATGTGCACCGCGCCCCCCGGCTTGGTCTCGATGACGCTAAAGGGGCAGGTGGCGGCGCAGGTGGCCAGGTCGCAGTGCATGCACCGGCGCTGGATGTGGAGCTCGTGGGTCTGGCCGCCGTGTTCCACGCTCACCTTCTGAACGTAGGTCCAGTTGTAGGGGGTGAGGGTGGCCGTGGAATCCCGCTTCGGCCGCCAGTCCTCGTGCTTGGACTGGGGCCAGTAGTCTTGGATCGGTTCTCCGGGGTCGGGCTCGGGGTAGCGGGCCTGGTTCTTGGCCCGGCAGGCGGAGACGCACCGGGGGGTGGGGACGTCGGGGCACCCGTCGCAGCGGGTGAGGTCGACGAGCACCCCCACGTCGTCGGGGCGGCTCGGGGCCGCCAGCGCCGGGGCAGCGCCAGCCGCGGCGGCCGCCACCCCGAGGGTCTTGAGGGCCGTCCTGCGGGTCACGGAAAGGGCCATGGAGCTCCTCCAGCGGGTGGGGACCGAAACGAGTGCGCCTTGGATGCGCGGCCCCGGCGGAGGTTACGGGTTGACACGCCCTTCGCCGGGGAACCTTCCCGTCGGCACCCTTTCTGCCACGTCTCGGCCCCACGCCAAACCCCGCCGCAAGCCCCTCCCCGCGCTCCGTCCTTGACCCGCGCTCGCCAGGACGTATACAAGGTGACCAGGTACGGAACAGCGGACGCCGGCCGTGGGGCGGGGTCCGGTTTCTCTTCCGACTACGGGGGCGTCCTGAAACGAGCTCTTTTCCTCGCGCTGGCCGTAGTGCTCGCGCTCACCGCCACCCGGGCCACCGCCGCCTCGGTGGTGGCCCTCCTGGGCGCTAACCTGCCGCCCTACCAGGAGGTGGTCCGCCGGTTCTGGGAGGCCTTCGCCCGGCCCCTGGGGTCGGTGGGCCCCAAGAGCATAGCCCCGGACTCCCTCACCGAGTTCGTTCCCCCTCCCTCCCAGCCCCCGGCCGAGACCGTGCGCGACCTGCGGGCGCGTCGGCCCGATCTCGTCTTCGCCGTGGGGCGCCGGGCCCTGGAGCTCGCCCGGGAGCTGGACTCGGTCCCTACGGTGTACCTCCTGGTCCCCGCCCCGGGCGCCCTGGCCGAGGGCCGCCCGGGCCTCGCCGGGGTTCCCCTGGAGGTCCCCGCCGCCGCCTGGCTCGAGGCGCTGCGCTTGGTTTTGCCGGAGGCGAAGGCGCTCGGGGTGGTGTACGACCCCGCCCGCACTGGCCCCCTGGTGGAGGAGGTCCGTCGCCTCGCCTCCGGCCCGGGGCTCCGGGTCGTCGCCGAGCCGGTATCGTCCTCTCGCGAGGTGCCGGGCCGCCTCGGGGGGCTCCGGGGGCGGATCGACGCCCTGTGGCTGGTCCCCGACCCCACCGTGGTCACCCCCCCCACCGTCGAGGCCTTCGCCTCCTTCTCCCTGGCCGCCCGGGTGCCGCTTTTCGCCTTCGCCGACCAGTACCTGGAGAAGGGCGCCGCGGTCTCGGTCACCCACTCCCTCGACGCCATGGGCCAGGCGGCAGCGGTGTTGGCCCGCCGCCTCCTGGCCGGAGGCGCCGGGACCGCCGCCCCGGCCCTGGCGCCCCGCATCGCCTTGAACCGCCGCGCCCTGGAGACCCTCGGGACCCCCCTCCCGGCCGACCTCTTCCGCGACCCTCGGGTCCACTGGCTGGAGCCCCGCGATGGCAACCGCTAGCCTCCGCCGTCGCCTGCGCGACAGCTTCGCCGCGACCGTGTTCGCATGGGTCGCCGCCGCTCTGCTGGGCGTCTTGGCCGTGGGTGTCGCCCTGGTGGTGGATGCCCAGCGCCGGCTTCTCACCGAGCACCTCCTGGAGCGGGGCGGCACCCTGGCCCGCCTGGTGGCCCAGGGGGCGCGCCTGGGGGTGTTCGTCGAGGACCCCCAGGCCCTGGCCCAGGCTGCCGCCGCCGTCGCCCGAGAACCCGAGGTCCTGGCCGTGGCGGTGCACGCGGCCGACGGCCGACGGCTGTGGCTGTCCGGGGGGGAGAGGGGCGACCGGCACACCACGGTGCCGCCGCCCGCGGGTTTTGAGGACCTGGGGGGGGCGCGGCGCTTCTGGGCGCCGGTGCTCGCCGACCCCGAGCTGGTCGGCGAGGAGGCGCTGTACTTCCGCGCCGAGCCGCACCCCGGGGCGCCCGCGCAGGTCATCGGCTACGCCGCGGTGGTCCTGTCCGAGGACGAGCTCGCCCGGGGGCTGGCCGAGGTGTTGGGGCAGAGCCTCCTGGTAGGGATCCTCCTCTTGGTCCTGGGCATGGCCCTCACCTACCGGGTGGTGCGGGAGAGCGCGCGGCCCCTGGAGCACCTGCTGGCGGACCTGCGGGCGCGGGGGGTGGCCGGGGAAGGGGAGGGGGACCTGCGGGGCACCTTTACCGGGGTGGTCCAGGCCCTGGACCAGGCGGTAGCCGAGGTGCAGACCCTCAACCGGGAGCTCGAGGCCCGGGTGGCCGAGAGGACCGCCGAGCTCCAGGCGGCCCGGGACGGGCTCGAGGTCAAGGTTGCCGAACGCACCGGGGCGCTCGAACGGACCCACCGCCAGCTCCTCCAGGCCGAGAAGCTGGCGGCGGTGGGCAAGCTGTCGGCGTCCATCGCCCACGAGTTCAACAACCCGATCTTCGCCGTCCGCAACGTGGTGCAGGGGCTCGGCCAGGACCCGGGGATCGCCTCCGAGAACCGGGAGCTGGCGGCCCTGGCCGTGGGGGAGTGCGACCGGATGGCGGCCTTGATCCGCAACCTCCAGAGCTTCAACCGGCCGACCTCGGGGGTGGTCGCTCGGGTCGACCTCAACGGCGCCGCCCACGCCATGCTCCAGCTGTGCCGCCGGGACTTCGCCGGTCGGGGGGTCCGGGTGGAGACGGCGCTCGCCCCGGGGCTCGCCCCGGTGTGGGCGGTGGAGGACCAGGTGAAGCAGGTGCTCTTGAACCTGTTGCGCAACGCCGGGGACGCGATGCCCTCCGGTGGCACGGTGCGGGTGGGCACCGAGGACCGGGGCCCGGAGGTCGCCCTCACCGTCGCGGACACCGGGGTGGGCATGAGCCCGGCTGTGGTGAGTCGGCTCTTCGAGCCCTTCTTCAGCACCAAGGCGGCGGTCAAGGGCACCGGGCTCGGCCTCTCGGTCAGCTACGGCATCGTCCAGGGCCACGGCGGCCGCATCGAGGTGGAGAGCCAGCCGGGGGAAGGGAGCTCGTTTACGGTCATCCTACCCAAGGAGCGAAGAGAACCATGAGGGCGGCGAAGATCCTAGTCGCAGACGACGAGGCGTTGATTCAGCTCACCGTGGCCCGGGCCCTGCGGGCGGCGGGGCACGAGGTGGCGGTGGTGGGGGACGGGGACGCGGCGCTCGCGCGGCTCGGGGGCGAGGCCTTCGACCTGGTGCTCACCGACCTGGCCATGGAGGGGGCGGACGGCATCCGGGTGCTCGAGGAGGCCAAGGCCCGGGACCCCGACGTGGCGGTGATGGTGATGACCGGGTACTGCGACGTGGCGTCGGCGGTGGCGGCGCTTAGAAGCGGCGCCGAGGACTACCTCTCCAAGCCCTTTGACTTCGACGAGCTCCTCTTGCGGGTGGCCCGCTGCCTGGAGCGCCGGGAGCTGCGCCGCAAGGTGCGGCTGTACGAGGGCATCCTCCCCCTGTGCTCGGGGTGCCGCAAGGTCCGGGACGACGGGGGCCGCGCCCCCGGCACCGGCCCCTGGGTGCCCCTGGAGGAGTACCTGCCCCGCCGGGCCGGGGTCCAGGTGAGCCACGGCATGTGCCCCGCCTGCACCCAGGCGTGGCTCGCCGAAAGGCGCTAGGTCGAAAGGCATAGCCCTTCGGTGCCGGTCGGTTTTTTGATTGAACGGCTCGGGGAACCCGCCTATAAGGAGACCCGTTCAAAGCCCAGACCCGGGGGGCCACCGTCAAGGACCAAGGAGCCCCCATGCCCCTGCGCCCCCTCGCCGCCGGTGCCCTCACCCTCGCCCTGTTCCCCGCCCTCGCCCCCGCCGCTGCCGACCCCCTGGGCCTCTACTTCGGCCAGGACCGCCTGGTGGAGTCCGCCACCCGCGCCCCCAAGCCCCTCTCCCAGGTGGCGGAGAACGTGACGGTGGTGACGGCGGCGGAGATTTTGGCCATGCAGGCCAAGACCCTCGGAGAGGTGCTGGAACGGGTGCCGGGGGTGTACGTCCAGGCCCTCATCGGGGGCAGGCGCGGCGACGTGTATCTGGCCCACATCCAGGGCTCGGGGGAGCCCGACTTCTTTACCTGGGGGGCGCTTGACACCCACGTGACCCTGCTCTTGAACGGGGTGTCGTGGACCCAGGTGGGGAGTGGCGCCGTGCTGCTCAACACGGTGCCGGTGGGGATCATCGAGCGGATCGAGATCATCAAGGGGCCGGCCTCGGCCACCTGGGGCTCGGCGCTGGGGGGCGTGATCAACGTCATCACCAAGAAGGCTGGGACCATCGCCGAGCCCACCGGGGCGGTAGCCTGGACTCGGGGCGAGGGGCGGGTCTACGACGGCCGGGCCGAGGCGGCCGGTGCCCTTGGGCCCGTCGGGTACTACCTGGCGGCCGAGGGCCAGGGCGCCGAGTGGGGAGAGGGGCTCGGTACCCGGTACAACAGCCGGAGCCTCTTTGCCCAGTTCGCGGTCCGCCCCTCGCGCCATGTGACCGTGGGCTTCGCCCTGGGCGGGATCCGACCGGGCTACCAGGACGAAAGCGATCCGCCCACCGCACTGGATTACCGCTACGAAGCCCGGCACGCGAACGTGACGATCGATGCCCAGCTCTCGCCCGTGCTGACCGCCCACTGGGGGGGGAGCCTCCTGGAACTCGGGCAGGACAACGAGCGATACTGGGACGGTACGCCGTACCGCGCTTTCAACCCTCCGGCCGGCGAGTTCCTCAGCCGCGACAAGGATCGGGAGCGGCACCGGGGCCTCACCACCCACTTGGTCTGGGCGACGACCCGGCACACGGCCACCATTGGGGCCGACTACTTCCGGGGCCGGGTGGAGAACACCTACTCCACCGGCCCAACGGCCCAGGCTGCACCCCCGGCCGGTTTCGGCTGGCTCCCCTATGACCGGACCGTGACGTACCTGGAGCGCTACGGCCTCTTCGCCAACGACACCTTGCGCCTCGGCCCCCTCACCCTGACGGCGGGCGTGCGCTTTGACGACACCTCGAAGACCGCCGCCTTCGTGAGCCCCAGCCTCGGCGCCGTCCTGCGGGTCGGCACCACGACCCTGCTCCGGGCCGGGATGGCCCGCGGCTTCACGACCCCTCCCCTGGGGTTTCTCTCGGGCGACACCCAGATCGCGGCCAACCCGAACCTGAAAGCCGAGAAGGTGTGGTCGTGGCAGGGTGGGGTGGAGACCGGGCTCGTGCCGGGCCTGGCCCTCAAGCTCACCGCTTTCCGGCACGAGATGACGGACTCCCTCGAGTACGACCCCGTCACCTGGGACCTCGTCAACTGGCCCCACGTGTGGCGCACCGGGTTCGAGGCCGAGGCCGAGTCCGGGGCCTGGCACGGCCTGTCGGCCCGGGGGAGCTTCGCCTGGGCCCGGGTGGAGAAGGCCCGCACCCCCCGGGAGCAGGACCTGTACCAGTCGAAGCTCGGCCTCGCCTACCGCCGGGGCACCTTGCTGGTCGACCTGGCGGGCCGCTTCGTCTGGTGGGACATGGGACCGGGCTCCGGGGAAGGGGACCACAACGACTTCCTTTGGGACCTGACGGCCTCCAAGACCGTGATCCGGCTCGGCGACGCCGACCTCGACCTCTTCGCCGCGGTGCGTAACGTCTTCAACGGGGACCAGTACACGGCACTCGAGAACCCCGGCCGGTGGGTGGAGGGGGGCTGGCGGGTCCGGTTCTAGCCCGGGCTCCTCGGGCCGGCCCGGAGGTCAACCCCAACCCGAACGGAAGGAGACCGCCATGGACGCGCCCGAGATCGCCGTACTGGACCCCGGAGTCGAGGTCGAAGAGGTCGCCGCCTCGGCTACCTGCTGCAAGATCGGCCCAAGAGCGAACCTGCCCGAGCCCGACGCCTGAGCCCCCGGGCCGGGGGCCCCGCGCCCCCGGCCCTCACCTGCCGTGCCCCTCTCCCCCTACCTCGTCGCCTTCCCGCACCCCGACGGGAGTGACCGAACCGCGGTGTTTGGCACCCGCAAGGGGTCTTTGTGCCTGGTGCCGACCTCGGCGTACGAGGCCCTTCGCCGGGGCGAGGACCCGGGGCCCCTGGGGCCCGCCCTGGAGCCCCTTGGGGTCCTGGTCCCCGACCCCGAGGCGGAGCGGGCCCGGGTGCTCGGGTACCTGGAGGAGTTGAATCGGCTCAGCCCCCTGGTGATGCTGGCCGTGATCCTGGGGATGGACTGCAACTTCGCCTGCCCCTACTGCTACGAGGGCGACCGGAAGGGCCCCTGGACCCTGGAGCCCGACACGGCCAGGGCCTTGGCTGCCTTTGCCGGTGCGCGCCTCGGGCCCGGCAAGACCAGGCTCCGGGCGCAGTTTTACGGGGGCGAGACGCTGCTGTACCGGGTGCGGCTGCGGCAGGTCGCCGGGTCGCTCCAGGGGGTTGCCGCCGAGCGGGGCGCGAGCTGGTCCTTTGGCGTCGTCACCAACGGCTCGCTCCTCACTCCCGAGGTGGTGGACGAACTCCGACCCCTGGGGCTCACCTCGGCCCAGGTGACCCTGGACGGCCCCCCCGAGACCCACGACGGGAGCCGCCCCTACCGGGACGGCCGGCCGAGCTTCGGGCGGATCGTGGAGAACCTGGTGGCGGTCCGGGGGCGGCTGAAGCTGGGGCTGGGGGGCAACTACACCCGGGACACCTGGCGGGCCTTTCCCCGGCTCTTCGACCACCTGGAGGCTGCCGGGCTCGGTCCCGCCGACTTCACCCAAGTCCGTTTCGACGCCGCGATCCTCGGGGTTGGCGGCGAGGCCGTCGCCGGGTGTGCTGCGGCGACCGAGCCGTGGGTCGCCGAGGCGGCCCTGGCCCTGCGGGGTGAGATCCTCCGCCGGGGCTACCCGACCCCCCGGCCCGGCCCCTCAACCTGCATGATCGACCGCACCGACGCGGTGACCGTGGACTGGGACGGCCGGCTGTACAAGTGCCCGGGCCTCGTCGGCCGGCCCGGGTTCGCGGTGGGGGATCTCTGGTCGGGCCTTCGGGACCACCGGGAGAGCCACGGGGTGGAGGCGTGGCGACACGACCCCGCCTGCCGGGCCTGCGCCTACCTGCCCCTCTGCTTCGGCGGCTGCCGCTTCGCCCGGCTCGAACGGGAAGGCACCCTGGCCGGGGTCGACTGCCACCAGCCCTTCCTGGACGCGACCCTGGTGCCCCTGCTGGGCCAGGACCTGCGGTACCGCGATGCCTCACCGGAAGACGCCGGGGTTCGTCGGCCGGGGTGACCGGATACATCGGGTGAAGCGGAGGGGGAGGCGGCCTCGTCTTGACACCGTTGTTCATCGCACGTAGTTTCGTGTTCCACGAGAACACGTGAAGACCGGAGGGCTGCCGTGAACACGAACGTCACCGTGAGTCTGGATGCCGAGCTGTTGCGGGACGTCAAGGTGTTGGCCGCCCGGCGGGGGACCTCCATCAGCGCCCTCCTCGGCGAGCAGTTGGAACAGGCGGTGCGAGCCGACAAGGGCTACGACGCGGCGAAGCGACGGGCCCTGGCCCGGCTCGGAGAGGCCGTAGACCTCGGCTGGCAGGCGCCGAGCAGCCGCGAAGAGCTCCACGAGCGGGGGCGGTGATGGCGGCGCGCGCCTTTCTCGACACCAACGTGCTGGTGTACGCCCACGACGCGGGGGCCGGGGCCAAGCACGACGGGGCCCGTGCCTTGGTCGAGCGGTTGTGGGACGAGCGCTCCGGCGTCTTGAGTACCCAGGTCCTCCAGGAGTTCGCCGTGAACGTGCGGCGCAAGGCCCGCCACCCGATGACCATCGCCGAACTGCGGCAGACGGTCGAGGACTACCTGTGCTGGACGGTCGTCGTGAACGACGGGGACGCCACCGTGCGCGCGCTGGACGGTGCGGAGCGTTACGGGGTCAGCTTCTGGGACGCGCTGATCCTCGATGCCGCCAACCGGGCGGGGGCGACCCTCCTCTACTCGGAAGACCTAAACCACGGCCAGCGCTACGGCGCCGTGCAGGTACAAAACCCGTTCTTGGCGTGACGGCGCACGTTCCGCCCAGAAAGAAGCTCCGCCTCAGACCGCCGAGGTACGAGAGGGCGGTCTTTTGGACAGGATGAACAGGATGGACCGGATGGACAGGATTGGGGCTGCCTGCATCTGGCATCCTGAACATCCTTTCATCCTGCCCAACCCCCCCGTCTTTCTCCCCGTCCTTGATCCCCGCGCCGGACGCTGGCAAGGTGGGGGCCCCTCACCCCGTGGAGGCCCCATGGAGAACCCGAACCCCGACGCCCTCACCCGCGCCCTGCGCCACCGCTGGCTGATCTTTTGGGTGCTCGCCGCGGGGTACGTGCTGGTGTATTTCCACCGGCTGTGCCCGGCGGTGCTCGCCGTGGACATGATGCGCGACCTGGGGGCGGGGGGGACCCTGGCGGGCCTTCTGGGCTCGGCGTACTTCTACCCCTACGCTGCCATGCAGCTGCCGGCCGGGGTGCTGGCCGACTCCTGGGGTCCCCGGCGCACGGTGGCTTTGTTTCTGGTGGTGGGGGCCGTGGGGTCGGTGCTTCTTGGCCTGGCCCCCACGGTGGGGTGGGCGATCGCCGGGCGGGTGCTCGTTGGGCTCGGGGTCTCCCTGCTCTTCGTCGGCACCATGAAGGTGCTGGCGGAGTGGTTTCGCCCGGCGGAGTTCGCCTCCATGGCGGGCATCCTGATGGCCATGGGCGGGGTGGGGTCCCTGACCGCCGCCGCCCCCCTGGCCGTGGTGAGCGCCTGGCTCGGCTGGCGGGGGGCCTTTGCCGCGGTGGGGGCGGTCACCCTGGCCCTGGCGGCGGGGGTGTGGCTGGTGGTGCGGGATCGCCCGGCGGACCTCGGCTGGCCCTCCCCGGCGGGGGAGCGGCCCCGGGGGGAGCCGCCGATCCCCTTGGCGGCGGGGGTGCGCCGGGTGCTGGCCCACGGTCCCTTCTGGGCCCTGGCCCTCTGGTTCTTCTTCGACTGCGCGATCTTCTTCGCCTTCGGCGGCTTGTGGGGCGGGCCGTACTTGCAGCAGGTGTACGGGCTCTCCCGAGGGGAGGCCGGGCGGGTGCTGTCGCTCCTGGCGGTGGGGATGATCGTCGGGAGCCCGCTATTGGGCCACGCCTCGAGCCGGTGGCTCGGAGGCCGCAAGCCGGTGCTGGTGGGGTGCAGCGCGGTCACCGTGGGGCTCACCGCGGCCCTGGCGCTCGCCACCGACCGCCTCTCCCTGGGGGCGCTGTACGGGATCTGCTTTGGCCTGGGGATGTTCACCAGTGCGGTGGTGACGGTGGGCTTCACCGCCGCCAAGGAGCTCTTCCCGGTGCGCATGGCGGGCACCGCCACGGGCCTCGTCAACCTCTTCCCCTTCGCCGGGGGCGCCGTGGCCCAGCCCCTGCTGGGCTGGGCCCTGGAGTCCCACGGCCGGGTCGGGGGCGCCTTCACGGTGGCGGGCTACCGAACCGCCTTCCTGCTCCTCCTCGGCTCGGCGGCAGCGGCCCTGGCGGCGAGCCTCGCGGTGAAGGAGACCCTGGGACGGGGGGACGGGGCTTCTTGACAGGATGGGGGCGACGGGGGGTTTTGACAGGATGTTCAGGATGAAAACCTAAGGCCCGAAAGACCAGTCCTTGATCTAATCCCGATTTTATCCTGTCATCCTGTCAAAATCCCCCCCCCCGTAAACGAAGGAGACAAAAGAGGAACCCCCATGGCGCGGATGAGCTTTGGCAGCAAGGGCGGCAAGGTGCAGGCGCGGACGACGGCGGGGCCGGCGCCGGAGAAGAGCCCCGAGGAGGTGGTGCGGGAGCTCAAGGAAGCCGCCCGCAAGCCCTTGGGGGAGGACTACCGGGAGCGCTCGCTCGCCCTCCACGGCCTCATCTGCGGGCGGTGCGGGCGGGAGTTTGAGGGGAAGCGCCGACAGCTCCTCACCGTCCACCACAGAGACGGCAACCACCACAACAACCCCCCCGACGGCAGCAACTGGGAGAACCTGTGCGTCGACTGCCACGATGATTCCCACAGCCGCGGCGAGCTCGGGCGCTACGCCGGGGGTGCCCGGTTCGTGGACGACCGGGCTGTCGCCCACGCCGACCCCGAGGTGGGGGGCGGGGCCCTGGGGGCGCTCTTTCAGCGGGCCCTGGAGCAGAAGGCCCGCAAGAAGTAGGGGCTCAGTTGGCGCGGCGGGGGGCCTGACGGAGCAAGCTCGCGGTCTGGGTCGGCAGGTGCTGCAGGATGGCGTCCTCCCGCACCAGCTGCCGGAAGGCCTCGGGCACGGTCACCGAGGGTTTCGTCGGGCGTAGGGTGCGGTAATCAAAGCCGGCGGCGCCGATGGCCAGGAGATACTCGACGGACTCCCCGGGCCGGACGAACTCCGGGCCCCACTGGAGGTTCAAGATCCGGTTGTTCGGGCTGTAGAGGGGCACGAGCACCCGCCGGGGGCCGTTTGCAGGCGCGTGGGGGCTGTTGGCGAAGTACGCGAGGTTGGGCGGGCGCTCGCCGAGCCACTCGATGAAGTTGGCCGCCCCGGTGTAGCCGTTGGTCTCGCTGGCCGCCTTGTTGCCCCAGTCGAACATGCCGAAGTAGGAGTGGGTGGCGGTGTCGATGCGTTCCTCGTGGAGCACCAGTCGGTCCTCAACCCAGCCGATGTCGCCCTGGGAGCTCCCGAAGTCCCCGAGCCACGGTTCGTCGCCGTAGACGTAGTAGTACGGAGCCGCCCGGGAACCGAGGTTGGTGATCTTCTGGGCGAGGAGGAAGTAGGGCTCCGAGGCCCGGGCCAGGACGTAACGGTCGATGCGGTGGGGTATGCCCTCGATCGAGACCCGGTGGGTGCTGCCGAGGGTGACCTCACCGGGGGCCTGGGTCAGGACCGCGCTGCCCTGGAACTCCCACTGGGACGGATACAGGCCCCGGGCGGCAGGATTGGCCGGGGCCAGCAGTTCGTTGGCGTTGCACCAGACGTGCAGCCAGCGCTTGCCGTCAAAGAGGGTCATCCCGGTCTGGTCTTCCGGCGCGCCACCCCCCGGTTCCTCGGCTCCCGGCATCCCCCCGCCCAGGAACAAACCGTGGGTGACCTGGCCGAGGCTGTCGCGGAACCGGCTGAAGAACATCCGGATCTTCCGGCCGTCCGGGCGGACGATGGAGATGTGCCCGCTCCCGTCCCGCTCGTCCCAGGCCACGGTGAGGCCGGGGCCTTGCTGCCGGGACGGCGTCGCCAAGGGGACGGCCAAGAGGACGCGCCGAGCATCTTCGGGGTACAGGTCGTCGGCCACCTCGACCAGGGCCGACGTCCCCCGGAGGACGAAGACGCCTACGTGGTGCCCGGTGTAGGAGACGTCGACCGCGAGGCCGAGTGCCGCCGCCACGGCCAGGACGCCGAGGAGTCGCCATGGGCGTTCCCGCAGCGTCGCCAAGAAACGCGTCATCCGGGTGTGTCCTTTCCATCCCCCCGGAGGCCGCCGTCGCCCTAGCTACCATCTCCCGTACCGATGGGGTCAGTACGGTTAAGATAAGCAAACGTTTCGGAGTTGGGAAGGATTATTTGTTGACTGAAAGAGTCGGGAGTTCGCGGGGCGCACCCTCGGGTTGCCCGGTTGCAGGAGCCTTCCTGCACGTGGTACAGGAACGGCACGAATGCTCGGCCACTTGAGGAGAGAACCCGTGATCCTGGACCCCGACGGCTTTCTTTCGGAGACCCGTGGCGGCGCCCCCCACCCCGTGGACTGAGCGCCCCCATGTACCTGGCCCACTTTGGGCTCGCCGAGCCCCCCTTCTCCCTCACCCCCGACCCCCGGTTCTTGTACCTGGGACCGAACCACCGGGAGGGCCTGGCCCACCTGATCTACGGCGTGGGGGAGGCGGGCGGCTTCGTGCAACTGACGGGGGAGGCGGGTACGGGGAAGACCACCCTGGGGCGGGCGATGGCGGAGGCCCCGCCCCCGGGAGTCGACGTGGCCCTGGTCATCAACCCGCGCCTGACCCCCGCGGAGCTGGTGGCGACCATCGGGGACGAGCTGGGGTTGCCGCCGTGCCCCGGGGAGGGCAGCCTCAAGACCCTCGTGGATCGGCTGAACCGGCACCTGCTCGCGCTCCACGCCGCGGGCCGCCGCCCGGTGGTGATCATCGACGAGGCCCAGGGGCTCTCCCGGGAGGCGTTGGAGCAGGTTCGCCTGCTCACCAACCTGGAGACCACGACCCGCAAGCTGCTGCAGGTCCTCTTGATCGGCCAGCCGGAGCTCGCCGCGACCATGGCGCGGCGCGACCTGCGACAGCTCGCCCAGCGGGTGACGGCGCGGTTCCACCTGGTGCCCCTGGACCGGCGGGAGACCGCGGCCTACGTGGCCCACCGGATGCAAACGGCCGGGGCGACCCGACCGATCTTCGGCGCCGGGGCGCTGGCCCTGGTGCACCGCTTTTCCCGGGGGCTGCCCCGGTTGATCAACGCCGTGTGCGACCGGGCGCTGCTGGGTGCCTTCGTCCAGGGCGACCTCACGGTGGGGCGGCGCACCGTCCGGAGGGCCGCGGCTGAGCTACAGGGTCGGCGCCGACCCCACTGGTCGTGGGGGGCGGGGCTGGCCGTGGCTGGGAGCCTGGCGGTGGCGGCCGGCTGGTGGGCGTCCGACCTCTTCCGGACGCTCGACCGGGCCACGGTGGCGTCGCCGCCCGCCGAAGTCCACCCCGAGGCACCGGTGGTGTCTTCCAAACCCCGACCGTCGCGACTCGAGGCGCTGCTGCAAGAGGGAGCCCTGGCCGGGGAGACCGAGGAAGCGTTTGCGGCCGCCTCGAGCCGGTGGGGCGTGGATTTCGCCAGCCTCCCCGGGGCCACGGCGTGCGAGCGAGTGGCCGGGGCGGGGCTCCACTGCGTGTACGGGCGAGGCACCTGGGAGGCGGTGGTCCGCCACAATCGCCCCGCCATCCTCGAGCTCGCCCGCGGCGACGAGCGCCACCACGTGGCGGTGGTGGGGGTGGACGGCGATGACCTCCTGCTCGCCGCAGGGGCGGTGGAGTGGGCCGTTCCCCGGGCCGAGGTGGAGGCACTGTGGGGCGGGGATTACGCGATCCTGTGGCGCTCCGATCCGCCGCTCCCCGAGCTCCTGCGTCCCGGCGAGTCGTCCGCCTCGGTGGCGCGGCTGGCCGAACTCCTGGGCCGTATCGACGGCCAGGGGCGGCGGCACCCGTCCGGCTGGTACGACGCGGCCCTGCAGCGCCGGGTCGTGGCCTTTCAACACAGCCGGGGGCTCGATCCGGACGGGCTGGTGGGAGAACAGACCTGGGCGGCGCTGAGCCGGGAGGTGGAAGGGACGGCGCCTACCCTCGAGGTCCCGTCCGCGCGGAGGTCCCGTGTCGTACATCCTTGACGCCCTGCGCAAGGCGCAAGGGGAGCGCCTCCCCGGGCATCCCCCCTTCGGCGGGGTGACAGCCGCCCCGGGGCGCAAGCGCTCCTGGCCGTGGGTGGCCGCGGCGGTGGCGACGGCCGCACTCCTCGCGGGGGTGGTGGGGTGGTGGGCGGGGTCGGCCCGGCGCGCCGCGGGGACTGCCCCGGCCGCCTCCTTGCCCCCGAGCCCCCCGGTGGCCGGGGAGCCGGACCGGGAACGGCCGGCGTCGCGCCCCCCCATCCGGCCGCTGCTGGCGGAGGCCCGGGCTCC
>JBBIIA010000015.1:0-44179 GCA_037446775.1 Deltaproteobacteria bacterium | reverse complement strand
CAGAGAACCTCAGCCGAGGGGAACTCGCCGACGATCAGCCGACGCCGGAAGCCATCAAGGGGTCAAGTCTGGTGAGCAGGGGTGGGGTCAATTCTCGTGAGCTGGACCGCTCGATGTCGGACTGGCAGGACAGGGAGGAGGAGTTGACCGTCGCGGCCCGGGACGCCTACTGGTGCCGGGGAGATGGCCCAGTAGGCGCCCCAAGGGGGCCCTACCCCTGCAGCTTCTTGCGCAGCCGGAGCCGCAGGGCGTTGAGCTTGATGAAGCCGGTGGCGTCGGCCTGGTTGTACACGCTGTCGGCCTCGAAGGTGGCGGTGGCGGGGTCAAAGAGGCTCTTCTTGCTCTTTCTGCCCACCACTGTGCAGTTGCCCTTGTAGAGCTTGAGCCGGGCGGTGCCGGTGACGTTGCCCTGGGCCTCGTCCATGAAGGTTTGCAGGGCCTCGCGCTCGGGGGCGAACCAGAAGCCGTTGTAGACGAGCTGGGCGTACTTGGGCACCAGGGAGTCCCGCAGGTGCATCACCTCCCGGTCCATGGCCAGGCTCTCCACGGCGCGGTGGGCGGCCCGCAGGATGGTCCCGCCGGGGGTCTCGTAGACGCCGCGGCTCTTCATGCCCACGAAGCGGTTCTCGACGATGTCCACCCGGCCCACCCCGTGGCGGCCGCCGATCTCGTTGAGGGTCTCCAGGACCCCCGCCGGGGTGAGGAGCCGGCCGTTTACGGCGACGGCGTTGCCGGCCTGGAAGTCCACCTCCACGTACTCGGCGTGGTCCGGGGCGTGCTCGGGGCTCACCGACAGCACGAACATGTCCTCGGTGGGCTCCATCCAGGGGTCTTCGAGGATGCCCCCCTCAAAGGAGATGTGCAGGAGGTTGCGGTCGCTGGAGTAGGGCTTGGCCTTGGTGACCGGCACCGGGATGCCGTGCTTCTCGGCGTAGGCGATCAGGCTCTCCCGGGAGTTGAGGGTCCACTCCCGCCAGGGGGCGATGATGGTGATGTCGGGCTCGAGGGCGTAGGCGGTGAGCTCGAAGCGCACCTGGTCGTTGCCCTTGCCGGTGGCACCGTGGCTGATGGCGTCGGCGTTTTCCGCCCGGGCGATCTCCACCTGGCGCTTGGCGATCAGGGGCCGGGCGATGGAGGTGCCCAAGAGGTACTGCCCCTCGTACACCGCCCCGGCCCGAAACATGGGGAAGATGTAGTCCCGGGCGAACTCCTCCCGCAGGTCCTCGATGTAGATCTTCGAGGCGCCGGTCTTTTGGGCCTTCTCGTCGAGGCCGGTGAGCTCGGCCCCCTGGCCGAGGTCGGCGGCGAAGCACACCACCTCGCACCGGTACTCCTCGATGAGCCACTTGAGGATCACCGAGGTATCGAGGCCGCCGGAGTAGGCGAGGACGACCTTGTTGACGCTGGGCTTGGCCATGGGTCTTCTCCTGTTGGCGCCGCGCTCCGAGCTCCCGATGGGGGCGGCTCCGGCGAGGGCGGGCGGGTTGGGGTCAAGGGGGATCTTCGTCCTAGGGTTGCGCCTCACAGCTGTCGAGCGGGAGCACGGGCTCTCGCCCGGGGTCGGCAGACCGCTCCAGGTCGAGCGCCTGGGCGGCCCAGGGGGAACGCTGAAAGAACCCTAGCAGGGTCTCTTCGTCTGGCGGGCGCTGCACGGGCGATGCCGGCGTTGTCTGCGCGGCCCCGTTCTGCCCCTGGGGGTTCGGGTGCTTGTCCGCGCCTTGCCGTCGATGCGTCATTGAGGGATGCCTCCGGGAACGGGGTAGCTTGCCCGACCCGGGAGGATGATACGGGCGGGCCTGGCCTTCATCAAGGCACTCCGAGCTTCACCCCATTAGCGTCACCAGGATCGCCTTCTGCACGTGGAGCCGGTTCTCGGCCTGGTCCCACACGGCCGACCGGGGGCCCTCCAGGACCTCCTCGGTCACCTCTTCTCCCCGGTGGGCCGGCAGGCAGTGGAGGAAGAGCGCTTGGGGGTCCGCCTCGGCCATCACCGCTCCGTCGACGCAGTAGCCCCGGAAGGCCTCGGCCCGCTCCTGCTGCTCCCCCTCCTGGCCCATGGAGGCCCAGACGTCGGTGTTGACCGCGTGGGCCCCCCGGCACGCCTCCCGGGGGTCGGCGACCACGGCGATGTCGGCGCCAGCCGCCAGGGCCGGCCCCAGGACCTCGTCGGCGGGGCGGTACCCCTCGGGACAGGCGAGGCGCAAGGGAAAGCCGAGCACCTGGGCGGCGTTGATCCAGGAGTGGGCCATGTTGTTGCCGTCCCCCACCCACGCCACCCGCAGCCCCGCCAGGCTCCCGCGCCCCTCGAGGACGGTCAGGAGGTCCGCCATCACCTGGCACGGGTGCAAAAGATCCGTGAGCCCGTTGATCACCGGCACCGTGGACCACCGGGCCAGCTCGGCGAGGGTCGCCTGGGAGTACGTCCGGACCATCACCCCGTCGACGTAGCGGCTGAGCACCCGGGCGGTGTCCCGGATCGGCTCCCCCCGGCCGATCTGGGTGTCCCGGGGGGAGAGGAAGAGGGCGTGGCCCCCGAGCTGGAACATGCCCACCTCAAAGCTCACCCGGGTGCGGGTGGAGCTCTTCTCGAAGAGCATGGCCAGGGTCTTGCCGGCGAGCAGGCGGTGGGCCTCGCCCCGCGCCTGGCGGGCTTTCAAGTCCCGGGCCAGGGCGAGCACGGCCAGCAGCTCGTCTCGGGTCCAGTCGGCGATGCTCAAGAAGTGGCGGGGCATCCTCGTCTCCTCGGGCTTCGGCTCACCCATCGGCCAGCACCTCGGCCAGGGCCGCGAGCAGGGCGTCGATCTCTTCGCGCTCCACGATCAGGGGGGGCGCGAAGCGCAGCACCCGCTCCCCGGCGCTCCCCACCAGAAAGCCCCGGTCCATAAGGGCCCGGACGACGTCGGCGGCCGGGCGCCCGTCGGCCAGTTCGACCCCGAGCAAAAGCCCCCGGCCGCGCACCTCGGCCACCGCCGGTCGGGTCGCCCCCAGGGCCTCGAGGCGGCCCCGGAAGTAGTCCCCCATGGCCCGGCAGTGGGCCAATAGCCCCTCGGCCTCCAGGGTCTCCAGGGTGGCCAGGGCGGCGGCCGTAACCAGGGGGGTGCCCCCAAAGGTGGTGGCGTGGCTGCCGGGGCCGAAGCTTCGGGCCACGGCCTCGGTGGCCAGGAGCGCGCCGATCGGCACCCCGCCCCCCAGGCCCTTGGCCAGGGTGCAGATATCGGGGGCCACGCCGTCGTGCTCGCACGCCAGAAAGGTCCCGGTGCGGCCGACCCCGGTCTGGATCTCGTCGAACATCAAGAGCGCCCCCCGGGCATCGCACAGCTCCCGAACGGCCCGGAGGTACCCCGGGGGCGGCACCCGCACCCCCCCCTCGCCCTGGACCGGCTCCAAAAGCACCGCCGCGGCCGCCGGGCCCAGAGCGGCCTCCAGGGCCGGCAGGTCGCCGTAGGGCACGGCGTCGAAGCCGTCCGGCAGGGGAGCGAAGCCCACCTTCACCTTCTCCTGGCCGGTGGCGGTAAGGGTCGCCAGGGTCCGGCCGTGGAAGCTCTGGGTCGTCGAGACCACCCGGTACCGGCCCGGCTCCCCCCGGTCCTTCTGGTATTTCCGGGCGAGCTTGATCGCCCCCTCGTTGGCCTCGGCGCCGCTGTTGCAAAAGAACACCCGGTCGGCGAAGGTCAGCGCCACGAGGCGCGCCGCGAGGCGCGCCTGGGGCTCGATGTGGTACAGGTTGGACACGTGCAAGAGGGTCGCCGCCTGGGCCTGGATCGCTGCCACCAGCCGCGGGTGGCAGTGCCCGAGGCTGCACACGGCGATGCCCGCCAAAAAGTCCAGGTACTGGTGGCCGTCGGCGTCCCACACCCGCATCCCCTGGCCGCGCACCAGGGCGACGGGGAACCGGGCGTAGGTGCCCATCAGCGCCGACTCGCCGAGTTCGATGATCTCGCGGTTGCCCATGGGGGATGACCTCCCGAGGGTAAGGGGACAGCCCTACCGGCCGTCCAGGGCCAGGCGGACGCCAAAGGCGACGAGGGCGAGCCCGGCGAGGCGCCGGGCCACGGTGCCGGCGGCGGGCCAGCGGGCCAGGCGCCGGGCCACGGCGTGACCCGCGACCACGATGCCGAGTTGGTACAAGCCGCTCAAGAGCGTCACGTGGAGCATCAGCGCCGCCAGGGTGCCCGGCCGGGGGGCAGGCCCCAAAAAGAGCGGAAAGAAGGCCAGGAAGAACAAGATCACCTTGGGGTTGGTGAGGCTCACCGCCAGGGCCTGGCGAAAGGCCTGCCCCCGCGCCGGGGGCGCGGGCACGGCGCCGCCCCGGGCCCGCTCCACCAGGAGCCGCACCCCGAGCCACCCCAGGTACCCGATGCCGAGCCAGCGGGCCCCGGCCAGCACCGCGGGGTAAGCGGCCAAAACCGCCGCCAGGCCGAGGACCGCGGCGAGCATGTAGGCGAAGTCCCCCGCCAGGGTGCCAGCCACGGCGCCGACCCCGCCCCGCACCCCGCCCCGGGCGGTAGCGGTGAGGATGGCCACGGTCCCCGGCCCCGGCACGGCCTGAAAGACCAGCACCGCAGCTAGGAAGCCGAGGTAGTTTTCAATGCCAAACATGGCTGCCGCTCCTCTTCGGGTGGCAGGGGGCCGGGGGCATGGGACGGCTGGGACCTATGGGACGGATGGGACGGATGGGACCGGAGCCGGGTCAGGGGCTCGGTTCGGCTGGCCTGTGCTCCCCCATCCTGTCAAAACCCCCGTGCCCTCAGTCCGCCAGGATCTCGGTGCCTACGCCGCCCCGGGTGAAGATCTCCAGGAGCACCGCGTGGTCGAGGCGGCCGTCGACGATGTGGACCTTCTTCACCCCCTCGGCCAGGGCATCGAGCGCGCACTGGAGCTTGGGGATCATGCCGCCCCGCACCACCCCGCTCGCCACCAGCCCCGGCGCCTCGCCCTGGCGGATGGTGGACAAAAGCACCCCGTCCCGGTCGAGGATGCCGGCCACGTCGGTGAGCAGGAAGAGCTTCTCGGCCCGAAGCGCCCCGGCGACCTTGCCCGCCACCAGGTCGGCGTTGATGTTGTAGGTCTCGCCCCGCTCCCCCACCCCCACCGGGGCGATCACCGGGATGAAGCCCCCCCGGTCCAGGGCCTCGATCACCCCGGGCCGGATCGCCTCGACCTCCCCCACCGCCCCGATGTCGATGATCTCCGGGGGCAGGTGGGTCTCGGTCTTGCGCTGCATGAAGAGCTTCTTGGCCCGGATCAAGCCCCCGTCCTTGCCCGACAGGCCCACCGCCCGGCCGCCCTGGAGCTGGATCTGGTTGACGATCTCCTTGTTCACCTTGCCCACCAGCACCATCTCCACCACGTCCATGGTGGGGGCGTCGGTGACCCGCATGCCGTCCACGAACTCGCTCTGGATCTGCATCCGGTCCAGCACCTGGTTGATCTGGGGGCCGCCCCCGTGGACCACCACCGGGTTGAGCCCGATGTACTTCAAGAGCACCACGTCCCGGGCGAAGCTCTCCTTGAGCCGCTCGTCCACCATGGCGTGGCCGCCGTACTTGATGACCACCACCTGGCCGTAGAACTCCCGGATATACGGGAGGGCCTCCAGGAGCACGTTGGCTTTTTCGATCAGTTCTTGCATGGCGTCTCCGGGGTGATCGGTGATCGGTGATCGGTGATCGGTGATTGGTGATCGGTGATTGGTGATTGGTGATTGGGGGCGCGTGGTGACCTCGTGTCACCCTTTACCGTTCACTGGTCACCCGTCACTGGTCACCCGTCACTGGTCACCCGTCACTGGTCACCCGTCACCGGTCACCGGTCACCGCTCACAGGATATACCGACTCACGTCGGAGTCGGCGACGACGTCGGCGAGCTTGGCCTTTACGAAGGCCCGGTCCACGGTGACCGGCTCGGCGCCCCGGTCCGGGGCCTGGAAGCTCAGGTCCTCGAGCACCTTCTCGAGGATGGTGTGGAGCCTACGGGCCCCGATGTTCTCGGTCTTGTCGTTGACCAAGACCGCCATCTCGGCCATCTCCTCCACCCCGTCGGCGGTGAAGGTAAGGGGCACCCCCTCGGTGGCCATCAGGGCCTCGTACTGCCGGGTCAGGGCGTTTTGGGGCTCGGTGAGGATGCGGACGAAGTCGGCGCGCCCCAGGGCGTCGAGCTCGACCCGGATCGGGAACCGGCCCTGGAGCTCGGGGATCAGGTCCGAGGGCTTGGCCATGTGGAACGCCCCGGCGGCGATGAACAAGATGTGGTCGGTCTTCACCATCCCCTGCTTGGTGTGCACCGTGGAGCCCTCGACGATGGGCAGGATGTCGCGCTGCACGCCCTCGCGGCTGACGTCGGGGCCCCGGCCGCCCCCCTCCCGGGAGGCGATCTTGTCGATCTCGTCGATGAAGATGATGCCGTCGTACTGGGCCCGCTCCAGGGCCGTCTCGGCCACCTTCTCCGGGTCCACCAGCCGCTGGGCCTCCTGCTCCCGCAACAGCTCCAGGGCCTCGGGCACCCGCACCGTGCGGCGCTTCTTGCGCTTGGGGAAGAGGTTGCCGAGCATGTCCTGGATCTGCATGCCCATCTCTTCCATCCCCTGGCCGGTGAACACCTCCATGGCCGGGGCCGGCCCCGCCACCGCGATCTCCACCTCCACCGTGCGCTCGTCCAGGGTGCCCGCCTGGAGCATCTGGCGCAGCTTCTCCCGGGTGGCGTCGTTTTCCCCCGCCGCCGGGGGCTTGCCGGGCAACAGGAGCTCCAGCAGCCGGTCCTCGGCGCGCTCGGCGGCCTGGGCGGCCACCCGCTCCTGCTCCTCCTCCTGGACCATGGTGACCGCCACCCGCACCAGGTCGCGCACCATGCTCTCCACGTCCCGGCCCACGTAGCCCACCTCGGTGAACTTGCTCGCCTCCACCTTGACGAAGGGGGCCCGGGCGAGCTTGGCGAGCCGCCGGGCGATCTCGGTCTTGCCAACCCCGGTGGGGCCGATCAAGAGGATGTTCTTGGGGGTGATCTCCTCCCGCAGGTCCTCGGGCACCTGGCGCCGGCGCCAGCGGTTCCGTAGCGCGATGGCCACGGCGCGCTTGGCCTTGTCCTGGCCAACGATGTACAGGTCGAGCTCCGAGACCACCTCCCGGGGCGTGAAGACCGCCGCCATGCTCACCCTCCGAGCTCCTCGAGCTCCACCGCGTCGTTGGTGTAGATGCAGATGCGGGCGGCCGCCTTGAGGGCTTCCCGGACCACCGCGCCGGCCCCGAGCTCGGTGTGCTCCATCAGCGCGAGCCCCGCCGCCAGGGCGTAGGGGCCCCCCGAGCCGATGGCGACGACCCCCTCCTCGGGCTCCACCACGTCCCCGGTACCCGACAAGAGGAGCGTCGCCTCCCGGTCGGCTACCAACAGCATGGCCTCCAGGCGCCGCAGGTAGCGGTCGGTGCGCCACTCCTTGGCGAGCTCCACCGACGCCCGGTGCAGGTTGCCCCGGTGGGCGTCGAGCTTGCCCTCGAAGCGCTCCAGCAGGGTGAAGGCGTCGGCGGTGGCGCCAGCGAAGCCGGTGAGCACGGTGCCCCCCCGCAGGGCCCGGATCTTGCGCGCGGTGCGCTTGAGGACGGTGGTCCCGTAGGTCACCTGGCCGTCGGCGCCCATGGCCACGCGGCCGCCCCGGCGGGCGCAGACGACGGTGGTGCCGTGGAAGGTGGGATGCTCCATGGTCCTCTCGCTCCCGATCACGCCCGGGGGTGGGCCTGGTCGTACACGGCCATCAGGTGCTCGATGCCGACGTGGGTGTACTTCTGGGTCGTGGACAGGCTCTTGTGCCCCAAGAGCTCCTGGATCGAGCGCAGGTCGGCGCCGCCCGCCAGAAGATGGGTCGCGAAGCAGTGGCGCAGGGTGTGGGGGCTCACCCGCTTCTCCAGCGCCGCCTGGGCGATCCACCGATTCAATACCCGCCGCACGCTGCGGTCGGTGAGCCGGCCCCCCTTGGCGTTGAGGAACAGCGCGCCCTCGGGATCCAGCGGCCGGCCCCGGGCCCGCCGCTCCCCCAGGTACGCCTCCAGGGCCCGGGCCGCGGGCTCGGTCAGGGGCGCCTGGCGCTCCACCTTGCCCTTGCCCCGCACCCTGAGGGTCCGGCTCGGCAGGTGCAGGTCCCGCCCGTCCAGATCCACCAGCTCCCCCACCCGCAGCCCGGTGCCGTACAGGGTCTCCAGAAGCGCCCGGTCCCGAAGGCCCAGGATCCCTTCGCCGGTCACCGCGTCGAGGAGGTGGAGCACCTCGTCCACCGCCAGCACCGCCGGCAGGCTCCGGGGCGCCTTGGGGGCGGCCACCGCCGCCGCCGGGCTCGCCTCCAGGTGGCCCTCCCGCACCAGGAAACGGAAGAACGCCCGCACGCCCGAGAGGGCGCGGGCGATCGAGGTCTTGGCCTGGTGGGCATGAAGGCTCGCGAGAAACGCCCGCACCCCGCCCGCGTCGACCCCCCGCCACAGGGCCTCCCCCGAGCGCTCGGGCCACCGGGTGGCTCCCCACGCCCGAAACGCCGCCACGTCCCGCCGGTAGTTGCGCAGGGTGTGGGGGGAGGCGTTTCGCGCGTACGCCAAGTGCGCCAGAAACGCCTCGACCCAGGGGTCCGCGTCGGCCGTCGCCGGGGGGAGTTCGCGCCGGGGCATCCCAAGCCTCTCCGGGAGAAGGAAAGCGCGCAGGATAACACAACCGGGCCTCCGAACAACAATTCGGAGGCCCAGCTCTCTTGCACGGTGCCGTCAGTCGGTGGCCGCTCCTCCCTGGTCGCAGTCCTGGCGGCACTTCCGGCGCTCCTGGCGCTCCTGGCGCTCGGCCCGGAGGTGATCGAGCTTGGCCGCCTGGTCCGGGGTGAGGGCCGCGGCCAGGCGCTCATGGGCCTCGTCGCGATGGGCCTTCATCTCCCGGAGGTGCTCCTGGCGCAGGGTGGCGCCCTCGGCGAAGCTCGCCGCCAGGATGTCCTTCACCCGGGCCTGCTGTTCGGCGGTCAGCTCGAGCTTCTCGGTCAGCCGCGCCACGGCGCGATCCGGGTCGGGCCGGTCGCGACCGCCGCGGCCGGCGGCGTGGGCGGCGAGGGGGACGAGGCTCAGGGCGGCGAGGGCGAGGACGGTGGTGGCGACGGCGCGGCGGGTCTTGCTCTTGGTGCTTCGGGTCATGGGAGGCTCCTTTGGCACCGGTCGGGGGTGCCGGTTGGGGGGATCGTCCACGGGAAAGAGCGTAGCGCCAAGCCGGGCAAAAGGGGGTTAAGAGTGGGGCCGGGCGGGTAAAGGTGTGTAAAGGCCCCCCCGCGCTTCTTGACCTTTCTTGACCGGCGGTCTCCGGGGCTTGGGCTACAATGGTCCGGGGCGCCGAGCCGAAGGGAGCACGCCGTGGAAGAGACCCGCCTCCTGATCATCGATGACGACGCGGAGCTGTGCGACCTGCTCGCCGACTACCTGGGGCAGGAGGGCTTCGAGGTCTCGGCCCGCCACGACGCCGAAGGCGGCCTCGCCGCCGCCCTCGCGGGGGGCCACGGGCTGGTGATCCTCGACGTCATGCTGCCGGGGATGAGCGGGTTCGAGGTGCTGCGGCGGCTCCGGGAGCGGTCCCGGGTGCCGGTGTTGATGCTCACCGCCCGGGGGGAGGAGGTGGACCGGATCGTGGGCCTCGAGATGGGGGCCGACGACTACCTCCCCAAGCCCTTCAACCCCCGGGAGCTGGTGGCCCGGATCCGGGCCGTGCAGCGCCGGGCCGGGGGAGCGCCCGGCGGGGCGGCCGGCGTCGACCTGGTAGCGGTGGGGGACGTGGAGCTAGCGCCGGGGACCCGGACCGCGCGCCGGGGCGGGGAGGTCGTGGCGCTCACCTCGGTGGAGTTCTCCCTCCTCGAGGCCCTGCTGCGCAGGGCCGGCCGGGTGGTCAGCCGGGAGGACCTGGCCGTGGCCGCCCTCGGCCGCCCCCTTTCCGCTTACGACCGGAGCGTGGACGTGCACGTCAGCAGCTTGCGCCGCAAGCTCGGCGACCGGGAGCGGATCAAAACCGTCCGGGGCGCCGGGTACCTGTACACCCGGTCCGCCGACTGAGCCGGGCCGTGCGCAGCTTGTTCCTGCGGATCTTCCTCACCTTCTGGGCCGCTGCCGTGTTGATCGGCGCGACCCTCGTGGTGGTCGCCCTCACCCACGACCCCCGGGCGGCCGCGTTTCGCCGCCACGAGCAGCGCCTGGTGCGCCTGGGCCAGGAGCTCGTGGCGGCGTACGAAGCCGGCGGCGGGGCAGCCCTTCCGGCCCCCTCGCTGCGGCGGCGGGACGGTGGCGAGGCGCCGATCTTCCTCTTTCGCGGGGGGGACGGGCCCCTGTCCGGGGCCTTCGCCCCGCCCCCGGCCCGCCGCCTCGCGGCCGACGCGGCCGAGACCGGGGAACGCCAGTTCCGCCGGAGCCGCCGGGGGGTGTGGGTCGCCCTGCCCCTGGCCCCGTCCCCGTCCGGTGAAGACCCCTACGTGTTGGTGGTCGAGGTGCCGCCCCCCTCCCGGCTGGAGCTGCTCCTGGATCCCTACGGCCTCACCCTTCGCCTCGGGATCGCCTTCGCCATCATCGGGGTGGTGAGCTTCTTCCTGGCCCGATCCCTGGCGGCGCCGATCCGGGAGCTGCGCCGCGCCACCCGCCAACTCGCCGACGGGGACCTGACGGCCCGGGTCGGCCCGGCCCTGGGGCGCCGGCGGGACGAGACCGCGGAGCTCGGCCGGGACTTCGACCGCATGGCCGGCCGCCTCGAGGCCCTGGTGGAGGCCCAGCGGCGCCTCCTGCGGGACATCTCCCACGAGCTGCGCTCGCCCCTGGCCCGGCTCGGGGTGGCCCTGGGGCTCGCCCGCCAGAAGGCCGGGGCCGAGGCCGGGGCCGCCCTGGACCGGATCGAGGGGGAGGCGGCGCGGGTCAACGAGCTGATCGGCGAGCTCCTCACCCTGGCCCGGCTGGAGGACGGGGGGGACGGCCTGGCTCGGGAGGCGGTGGACCTCGGGGCCCTGGTGCGCCGGGTGGTGGCGGACGCGGACTACGAGGCCCGGAGCCGCAACCGGTCGGTCCGTCTGGCCGAGGGCGCCCGGGTCGAGCTCTCGGGGGTGCCCGAGCTCCTCCGGCGGGCGCTGGAGAACGTCCTGCGCAACGCCGTGCGGTTTACCGCCGAAGGCACCGAGGTGGAGGTGGCCCTGGTCCGGGGGGCGGCCGGGGCGGCGCGGGTCACGGTGCGGGACCGCGGGCCCGGGGTCCCCGAGGCGGCCCTGGGGGAGCTCTTCCGCCCCTTCTACCGGGTGGCCGACGCCCGGGACCGCCAGAGCGGCGGCGTCGGCCTCGGGCTGACCATCGCGGACCGGGCCGTCCGCCTGCACGGGGGCACGGTCCGCGCCGAGAACGCCCCGGAGGGGGGCCTGGTGGTCACCCTCGAGCTGCCGGGGTAGGCCGGAGGCGCTTCAGTGCACCAGGCCAACCCGGATGCACCGGGTCGGGTAGGCGCGGCACATCTCCGGCTTGGTCTCGTGGATGGCGCAGTGGGCCGCTTCGGGGCCGCGCAGACGAGAGCCGGGCACGCCGGAGGGGCTCCTCCGTCTGGGGATCCCCCCACAGCCAGCCGAGCCGGCTGACCCCGGCCGGGAGGTCCTGGCGCCCCTGGGCCTGCCACGGGCGTCCTTTACCGGTTCGCCGGGGGCGTGGTACTCAAGGGACGGCCCGCCACGGGCCGAAAGGAGGGACACGGTCCATGCGGGACCTGGAGAAGATCGCGGCGGTCCTGGAGGAGGCTCTCGGCCCCTACGAGGTTACCGACGAGCTGGCCGAAGCGATCCGGGCACTGTTGGACAGCCGCTACGAAGGCCTGATCGTGGTCGATGCCGCCGGGCTGGTGGTGTACATGAACCGGGAGAACGAGCGGTTCCTCGGCCTGGCGCGGGGGGCCGCGAAGGGACGGCACATCACCGAGCTTTTGCCCTCAAGCCGGCTGCACGTGGTGTCCGAGACCGGCCAGGCCGAGGTGGGCCACCTGCAGGAGATCCAGGGGAAGACCAAGGTGGTGGCCCGCATCCCGATCCGCCGGGGCGACCGGGTCATCGGCGCCATGGGCTCCATCGTCTTCCGGGACCTCCAGGAGGTGCAAAAGCTCACCCGCAAGGTCCGGGTGCTCGAGGACCGGGTCGCCGACTACCAGAAGAAGCTCAAGGCGCTGCCGTACCGCAACCGCTACACCTTCGACCACCTCCTCGGCCAGGGTCGGGCCTTCCTCGAGGCCCTGGCGCTGGCGAAGAAGGTCGCCCGGTCCGAGGCCGACGTGCTCCTGGAGGGGGAGACCGGGACCGGCAAGGAGCTCTTCGCCCACGCCATCCACAACGCGAGCCCCCGGGCCGAGGGGCCCTTCGTCCGCTTGAACTGCGCCGCTATCCCCCGGGAGCTCGCCGAAGCCGAGCTCTTCGGCTACGAACCGGGGTCCTTCTCGGGGGCCGACCGCAAGGGGCGACTCGGCAAGTTCGAGCAGGCCCACGGGGGCACGATCTTCCTCGACGAGATCGGCGACCTGCCCCTGGAGATCCAGGCCAAGCTCTTGCGGGTGCTCCAAGAGAAGGAGGTGGAGCGGGTGGGCGCCACCGCCGTGCGCTACGTCGACTTCCGCCTGATCGCGGCCACCAACGTGGACCTGCGAACCCTCGCGGAGAAGGAGCGGTTCCGCCTCGACCTCTACTACCGCTTAAACAAGCTGCACCTGCGGATCCCCCCCCTGCGGGAGCACCCGGAAGACATCCCCGTGTACGTCCGGCACTTCCTCGCGACGCGCTTCGACTTCGCTGGCTCCCAACCCCAGGAGTTGGCCCCCGAGGCAGCCCGCGCCCTGGCCGAGCATCCGTGGCCAGGCAACGTGCGCGAGCTCCTCAACGTGGTGGAGCGGGCGGCCTGGAACGCCAAGGGAGCCTTGATTCGAGCGGAGGATCTGCCCCCCCCCGTGGCACCCGCCCCGGCTCGCCCCCGGGACGGGGCGCCGCCGCTCCTGCCCCTGCGGGTGGCGGCCGAGGAGGCAGAAAAGGAGGCCATCCGGCGGGTGCTGGCGGCGACCGGCAACAACAGGAGCCAGGCGTGCAAGCTCCTCGCCATCCACCGCGCCACCCTGTACCAGAAGCTCGCCCGCTACGGGCTCGACGCCGGGGAGGGGTGACCGACCCGTCGCGGTAGCGCGACATGTCGTGATGGCGCGACAGGACGCGGCGCGACGGCCGGGCCCGGGGCCTAGGCGCCAACCGAGCGGTTGGCGGAGCGCTCCGCCTGTCGCCTTTTCTAGACACTGGGCTCCCCCAAGACCGTACCCCCCCGCCGCCCACGTACGCCCCGCCCGGAATTCCGGCTCCCCCGGGGGCCTGGCACGCGCCGTGCAAAAGGTCCCCCCCGTCGGGGCGGGCACGGAGCCGGACCGGAGGAGTCGCGTGAGGGAGAGCCTGCTGGTGTTCGTCAACGGCACCGTGGGGGTGTTCGTGGGGATGGCGGTGGTGTACGCCTTGATCCGGGTCGTGGCGGCCGCCGTGACGCGGGTGGTCGAGGGGAGGAAAGCGCCATGACCCACGGCGTCCTGGACTCCCTCCTGGCCCTGGTCCACTCCACGGGCTTCGCGCACCTCACCCCGGGCGCGGCGTTCATGTGGCTTCTGGCGTTTGGTTTCCTGTATCTGGCCATCGCCAAGCAGTTCGAGCCGTTGCTTCTGTTGCCCATCGCCTTCGGGATGATGCTCACCAACCTCCCCCTGGCCGGCCTCATGGAGCCCGGCCACGGCCTCTTGTGGCGCTTCTACCACTACGGCGTCCAGTGGGAGGTGATCCCGCCCCTGATCTTTTTGGGGCTGGGGGCCATGACCGACTTCGGTCCCCTCCTGAGCCAGCCCCGGCTCATCTTCCTCGGCGCCGGCGCCCAGGTCGGCGTGTACATCACCTTTTTTTGCGCCCACCTGATCGGGTTCGACCTGAAGGAGGCCGCCACCATCGGCATCATCGGCGGCGCCGACGGGCCGACCACCATCTACCTGGCGTCCAAGCTCGCCCCCCACATGATCGGGACGGTGGCCGTGGCGGCATACTCCTACATGGCCCTGGTGCCTTTGATCCAGCCGCCGATCATGAAGCTCCTCACCACCCCCGAGGAGCGCAGGATCCGGATGAAGAAGGCGCGGAAGGTCCACCAAGCTGAGAAGATCCTCTTCCCCATCTTGAGTTCCCTGGTGGTGATCCTCCTGATCCCCGCCGCGGCCCCGCTGATGGCCATGTTCATGCTCGGCAACTTGTTCCGGGAGTCCAAGGTGGTGGACCGGCTCACCGGGGCGAGCCAAAACGAACTGATGAACATCGTCACCATCTTCCTCGGCATCAGCGTGGGGGCCACCATGCACGCCGACACCTTCCTCGATCCCCGGGTGATCTTCGTCTTCTGCCTGGGACTCGTGGCCTTCATGGTCAGTACCGCCACCGGCATCCTGATCGCCAAGGCGATGAACCTGGTGGCCAAGGACAAGATCAACCCCCTCCTCGGGGCCGCCGGGGTCTCGGCGGTGCCCATGGCGGCCCGGGTCGTCCACAAGGTCGGGGCCGAGGCCGACAAGCAGAACTACCTCTTGATGTACGCCATGGGCCCCAACATCGCCGGCGTGCTCGGCACCCTGATCGCGGCGGGGATCTTCTTGGCCATGCTCGGCAACTGAGCCCGACGCCCGGGGGCGGCTGACGATTGCCGTTGACGCTCCGCTTACTTTCGTTTACAAATCCGAGCATTCCGCACCGGATCAACCGTGGTTTGTGGAGGCGCCATGCTCGGTACGAAGCTCAAGAGCATCCGAAAGGACCGCGGGTACAGCCTGGAGGACCTCGCCAAGCGGACGGGGTTTTCAAAAAGTTTTCTATCCCAGATCGAGAACGGGAAAAACTCCCCCTCCATCGCCAGCCTGAAGAGGATCACCCAGGCCCTGGAGATCAGCATCGGGGAGATGTTCGAGGCCGACCGGGGGGACCAGGTCTACTTCCTGAAGAAGGCCAAGCGGGTCCCCTTCGAGGTGGTCAAGGACAAGGTGGTCTTCGAGTTTGGCGCCTCGAAGGTACCGAACCGGAAGATGGAAGCGCTCTTCTTCACCCTCTTCCCCGGCGGGGAGAGCGAAGGGTCGTACACCCACGAGGGAGAGGAGTTCGGCACCGTGGTGGAGGGGGAGCTCCTCCTCGTCCTCGGGGACACGGAGTACCGTCTGGAGGCCGGCGACTCCATCTACTTCAGTTCGGCCATTCCCCACCGGTGGAGCAACCCGAGCCCGGATGTGACCATGCGGGCGATCTGGGTCATCACCCCGCCCTCGTTCTGACCGATGGAGATCTTTCAGCGCAGCATCCACTCCAGCGTGAAGCAGCTTGCGGACGGCCGCTTGCTGGTGGCGAGCTCCCTCATCGACCTGGAGCACTCCTTCCACCTGGAACTCACCGTACGCCCGGCCGACGGGCTCATCGAAGCGGCTCGGGCGTCCATGAGCAAGGCGCCCCTCTCCCGGTGCCTCGCCGGGGCCGCAGGCATCGAGACCTTGGTGGGGCTCACCGTGGGCCGCGGCATCATGCGCGAGATCAACCGGCGCCTCGGCGGCCCCCGGGGCTGCGCCCACATGGTGGAGCTCGTCACCGACGCCGTGCGGCTGGTGTCGATGATCCTCATCGGCGACTCGGTCAACTACTGGGATCGCCTCAAGGAGGGCAAGACCGAGGAGGAGGTGATCGTCGAGGGGCGACAGAAGCTCGCCAACACCTGCCTGGTTTTCGCCGCACCGACGTGAGGGAGTCCAAGCTCTGCACCCTGGCCGAGGCGGTGGGCCTCTTCGTCCAGCCCGGGGGCCCGGTGGCGATCGAACCTCACCCTCCCGACCACCCTCAAGGCCGCCGGCCTGGGCCTCGCGTACCTGCCCACCCGCACCACCCTCGACGAGCTGATGATCGCCCGGGCCGCTGCCGCCATCCGCGACCGGGAGCTGGTCTTCGTGGGCATGCGCCACGAGCGCCGCCGCCTGGTGGGGAAGACGCTGTGGAGGCATCGAGCATCCGATCGGCCCGCGTTGCCACCCCTCCCCTGGCGTGCTAGAAGGGCGGCAGACCAAAGAGGAGGATCCATGGCGGCGCGGCTCGGGTGGATGGCGGTGGTGGTGGTCCTGGTGGGGACCGGGGTCCCCGCCGGGGCGACGGAAGAATACGGTGAGGCCACGGGGCAGGAGTGCGCCACCTGCCACCGCGACCCGTCGGGGGGAGGCCCGCTGACCCCGACCGGGGAGGCTTACGTGGCCGCCGGCCACCAGTGGCCGATCCCCGCCAATCTCCAGGGCAAGGCCCGTTCCCCCCAGACCCGCCTGGCACGCCTCCTCCTCGGCTTCGTCCACCTAATCACGGCGGTGGTCTGGTTCGGGACGATCTTCTACGTCCACTTGGTCCTGCGCCCCAAGTACGCCCTGGGGGGCCTCCCCAAGACCGAGATGCGGATCGCCTGGGGCTCCATCGCGCTCTTGGCCGCCACCGGCATCCCCCTCACCCGGCTCCGGTTCGGGCGGCCCGAGGCGCTCCTCGAGACCTGGTCGGGGAACCTCCTGTTGGCCAAGATCGGGCTCTTCCTCTTCCTCGTCGTCGCCGCCGCCGTCGCCACCCTGGTGGTGAGCCCCCGGCTGCGGCGCCTCCAGGCCGGGTGGCAGCGCAACGACGGCCGGGAGGGTCGCCCCACCTGGGTCAAGGTGGGAGACCAGCTGTACGACCTCACCGGCAGCCCCCGGTGGCCCCAGGGGAACCACTTCCGCCGCCACCAGGCCGGTCAGGATCTCACCGAGGCCCTGGCCGGGGCTCCCCACGGGGCCGACAAGCTCGACGGCTTCCCCGCCCGACCGGTCCCGGCCGGACCCGGCCCCGGCACCGGCCAACCGGTGGTCCGGGTCTTTTACGCCATGGCGTACGTGAATCTCTTGGTCGCCCTGGGCGTCCTGTTCATCCTCGCCCTGTGGCGCTGGGGCTGAGGATCTCTCTTCCTCCCGGAGGTGCCCCGTGTCCGTGACCGATGCCTACCGCCGCCGCACCCCCGGCTCCGCCGCCCTGCACCGGCGCGGTCAGGACCTCTTCCCCGGCGGCGTCAGCCACAACCTGCGGTTCTTTGCCCCCCACCCGGTGTACGTAGCCCGGGCCGCGGGGGCCCGGTTCACCGACGTGGACGGCCGTAGCTACCTCGACCTGTGGATGGGGCACTACAGCTTGATCCTCGGCCACGCCTGCCCGGAGGTGCGCGAGGCCCTGGCCGAGGCCCTGGCCGGGGGCTGGCAGTGGGGGATGCCAGGGGAGAGCCAGGTGCTCCTGGCCGAGGCCCTGCGCCGGGCGGTGCCGAGCCTGGAGGAGATGCGATTTTGCACCACCGGGACCGAGGCCACCATGTACGCCGTACGCCTGGCCCGGGCGGTGACCGGGCGGCCCGGGGTGCTCAAGGCCGAGGGAGGCTGGCACGGGGCGAGCACCGACCTGTCCTTCGACAGCCAGAGCCCCTTCCAGGGCGCCGAGGGTCCGGGCCTGCTGCGCCCCGAGAACCAGGGGGTGGACCGGCTCGCCTTCAACGACATCGAACGGAGCCAGCGGGCCTTCGAGGCCCACCGGGGGGAGCTCGCGGCGGTCATCGTGGAGCCGATGCTGGGGGCCGGTGGCTTCTTGCCGGCGGACCCCGCGTACCTGCGGTTCCTCCGGGAGGCGTGTGACGAGGCCGGGGCGCTGTTGATCTTCGACGAGATCATCACCGGCTTTCGCTTTCGCTACGGTACCCTGGCCGACGCCTACGGCGTCCGCCCCGACCTCACCACCCTGGGCAAGATCGTCGGCGGCGGCCTGCCCTTGGGGGTGTACGGCGGGCGCCGCGAGGTGCTGGAGGCGGCCAACCCAGCGGCTGCCCGGGGCCCGGGGCGGCCGGTGCTGGTGGGGGGCGGGACCTTCTCCTGCAACGCCCTCACCCTGGCGGCAGCCCTGGCCAACCTCGCGGCGCTGGAAGCCCGGGCGGGCACCCTGTACCCGGCCCTGGAGCGCCGGGGGGAGGCCCTGCGCCAGGGGATCGAGGCGCGCTTCGCCGCCGTCGGCCTCCCGGCGGCCTGCACCGGGCTCGGCAGCCTGGTCATGACCCACCTCCTGCGCGGAGACGACCGCTCCTTCCGGAACCCGGGGGAGCTCGCCGCCAAGACCCGGCCGGGGGGCGCGGACGGGGAGCTCCGGCTGGCGCTCCTCAACCACGGGGTCTTTGCCGTCCACGGGGGCGGCGCCCTGTCCGCCGCCCACGGCGAGACCGAGGTGGACGACCTCCTCGACGCCTTCGAGGCGGCCGCCCAGGACGTGCGGCGGGAACTCGTCTAGGTCGCGCGGCCTCGGGCCGGGGGGGACGAGAGGGCGGTCTCTTTGACAGGAGTCAACAGGATTCTCCGGGTCTATCTGGACCTGGCATCCTGAACATCCTGTAATCCTGTCCAAGACCCCCGCCCCGAATCTCGCGCTTGCGCCCTTACTTTGGCGTCGCGTATGCTACCGCGGATGCCGGGATCTCGATGCGAACGCAACTTCTGAAGCATTTCTGGATAGTTACGGTCCTGTTCCTGGGAACAGCGGCCTTTCTGTCGGCGCGCCTTACGGCCGCGCTCCTGGCAGGGCAGCTGTGGGTCCCCGGCGCGGACCGTCCGCCGACGGTCGCCCAGGGGCGGGACGCGAGACCCGGCGACCGCCTCCCCGAGTACCGGATCATCGAAGAGCGCAACCTGTTCAACGCGAATCCGGCGCCGCCACCGCCCGCCGCGGCGGAAGCGCCCACCGAGGCCGCCACAACGCCGCCGCCGCCACCTCCGCCGCCCCCGCCCCCGCCCCCCTTGAACCTCACCCTCCTGGGCACCGTCTTGGTGGACGGCGGCGTCTCCTTCGCGCTGCTGCAAATGGGCAACGAGATCCGGGTGGTTCGCCAGGGGGCCGAGGTAGCGCCGGGCGCCGCCCTCACCGCGGTCAAGGCGGACCGGATCGTGGTGACCCGGGGCGAGGTGCCCCAGGAGTTCCTGCTCTTCCGGCCGGAGCCGGCGCCCGCCCAGGCGAGGGCCCAGGCGCCGCGGCCCCCGCCGCCGCCCGCCCCCGAGGCCCCGGCGGAAGCGACCCCAGGGGGAGACACGGTGCGCCAGGTCGCCCCCGGGCGGTGGCTGGTGGACGCCCGGGAGATCCAGGAGGCTTCGGCCAACATGAGCCGGCTGATGACCCAGATCCGGGTGGTGCCCAACTTCACCGACGGCCAGCCCGACGGCTTCAAGGTCTTCGCGATCCGGCCCGGCAGCTTGTTCGCCCGCATCGGGCTGCAAAACGGCGACGTGGTGAAGCGGCTCAACGGCCTGGAGATGCAGGGCCCCGAGCAGGCCTTCGAGGCGTACCAGCGCCTCAAGGACGAGACCTCCATTCAAATCGACCTGGTGCGCCGAAACGAGAACCTCTCCTTCGGCTACGAGATCCGCTGACGAGGGGCCCCGGGGCCCCGATGACCGAGGACATTGGGCATGTCGAAAGCGTTGCGTCTGCTGCTGGCCTGGGCCGCCCTCTCGGCGATCGCCGGAGCCGCCGCGGTGGCCGCCGCCGCCCCCCCCGCCGGGGCGGACGAGCGGCGCATCACCATGAACTTCAAGGACGCGGAGCTCGAGGCCGTGGTCCAGTTCATGTCCGAGGTGGCCGGCAAGAACTTCATCCTCGACGAGAAGGTCCGGGGCAAGGTGACCGTCATCAGCCCGACCAAGGTCACCCCGGCGGAGGCGTACGAGGTGTTCCAGGCGATCCTCGGGGTGAAGGGCTTCACCATCGTCCCCGCGGGCAAGGTGCTCAAGATCGTCGCCACCCGAGAGGCCAAGCAGACCAACATCGAGACCGTCCAACAGGACTCGGCCCCCCCCGGCGACCGTTTCGTGACTCGGCTTCTGCCCCTCAAGCACGTCGAGGCCGAGGCCATGGCGGGCATCCTCGCCCCCCTGGTCTCCAAGGACTCCTCCATCGTCGCCTACGCGCCCACCAACACCCTCATCCTCACCGACGCTTACTCGAACATCGAGCGCCTGGTGGAGATCCTGTCGGCGCTGGATGTGGAGACGGTGGAGACCACCTTCCAGATCATCCAGCTCCGCTACGCGGCCGCGGACGCGGTGGCCAAGAGCCTCTCCCAGGCGATCGTGGAGCGGGGCCGGTCGTCGCGGCGACGGACGGCGCCCCGGGCCCAGCCCAACGTCCAGGTGCAGGCGGAGGGGACCGCGGTGAAGATCATCCCCGACAGCCGCACCAACTCCCTGATCATCATCGCCGACCCGACCTCCCTGGAAGACCTGAAGACCATGATCAAGGCCCTGGACGTGGAGATCCCCAAGGGTTCCGGGAAGATCAACGTCTACTACTTGAAGTACGCCGACGCCGACAACGTGGCGTCGGTCCTGACCGCCATCTCCAAGTCGGCGGGAACCAAGCCCAAGCCCGGCCAGCCGCCGACGCCTCCGGGGGGGGCTTCCGCGGTCACGGGCGAGGTGTCGGTGCAGTTCGAGGAGCCGGTGCAGATCACCGCGGACAAGACCACCAACTCCCTGGTGATCATCGCGAGCCCCCAGGACTACGAGATCCTGCGCAGCGTCATCGAGAAGCTCGACATCCGCCGGCCCCAGGTGCTGGTGGAGACGGTGATCATCGAGATGAGCTACGAGAAGAGCCTGGAGCTCGGGGTGGAGTGGCGGTCGGTGAACGACCCCACGGCGGACTCGACCACCGCCTTCGGCGGCACCAACTTCGGGCAACTCGCCAACCTCGCCGTGGGCGGCCCCCTGGCGGTGCCGAGCGGGCTCTTCCTGGGGGCGGTCAAGGGCACCCTCAAGTTCGCCGGCCGGGAGTTCCTCAACGTGGGCGCCCTGGTGCGGGCGCTGCAGGGTACCGGGGACGTGAACGTGTTGAGCACCCCCCACGTGCTCACCACCGACAACGAGGAGGCGGAGATCGTCGTCTCGGACAACATCCCCTTCAAGACCAGCGAGAAGTTCGACTCCAACGGCAACCCCATCTCGACCTTCGAGTACCGGGACGTGGGCCTCACCCTGCGCCTCACCCCCCAGATCAACGAGGACGAGTTCGTCAAGCTCAAGATGTTCCAGGAGGTGAGCGACATCGTCGACACCGCCACCGGCGGCAGCACCAACGCGCCCCGGACCACCAAGCGATCGGCCAAGACCACCGTGGTGGTGCGCGACAACTCGACGGTGGTCATCGGCGGGCTGATCAAGGACAGCACGAAGAACATCCAGTCCGCCGTCCCGTGCCTCGGGGACCTGCCCCTCCTCGGGTACCTCTTCCGCTCGTCCAAGGATGAGACCCGCAAGACCAACCTGCTGATCTTCCTCACCCCCCGCATCATCCGGAACATGGGGCAGATCGAAGACATCTCCAAGGGCCTGCGGGAGGAGTTCCAGGAAGAGAACCGGGGCGCCGAGGGCCCCCCGGCCACCTTCGAGCAGAAGGTGAACCGCGCCGTCGACCGGGGCCGGCCGAGCGGGGAGAAGGCCCGGTGACGGGAACGGCGTCCCTGGCCGAGACCCTGCGCTCCCGGGGCACCCTGGACGGGGCGGCCCTGGAGCGGGCCGAGGCCCACCGCGCCGAGCGGGGGGGAACCCTCGGGGAGGCCCTCCTCGCCCAGGGGGCGGTGACGGAAATCGACCTGTTGGCGGCCCAGGCCGCGGCGAGCGGCCTGCCCCTGGCCGAAGACCTGCGCCCGGTGGACATCTCCGGGGCGCTGGTGCGCGCCGTCCCCATCGCCTTCGCCAAACGCCACCGGGTCCTGCCCCTGGCCGAGGAGGGGGGGCGGGTGCGGGTGGCGATTGCCGACCCCGACACCCCGGGGGTGCTCCACGACCTCCGGGTCCTGCTGGGCCGGGGGGTGATTCCCCAGCTCGCCCCGGCCTCCCAGATCCTCCAGGCGATCAACCGGGTGTACGAGATGGGCTCGGACCGGGCCGAGGACCTGATGGAGGGCCTCGCCGACGCCGGCCTGGATGCCCTGGCCCACGGCCTGGAGGAGCCCGCCGACCTCCTGGACGCCTCGGACGAGGCCCCGGTAATCCGCCTGGTGAACGGCATCCTGTTCCAGGCGGTCAAGGACCGGGCGAGCGACGTGCACCTCGAGCCCTTCGAGCGGGAGCTCCAGGTGCGCTACCGCATCGACGGGATCTTGTACTCCGTGCTGACGCCCCCCAAAGCGCTGCACGCGCCCATGACCAGCCGGGTCAAGGTGATGGCGGGGCTCGACATCGCCGAGAAGCGCCTGCCCCAGGACGGCCGCATCCGCCTAAAGATCGCCGGCAAGGACATCGACATCCGGGTCTCGGTGCTCCCCACGGCCTTCGGCGAACGGGTGGTGATGCGCCTCCTGGACAAGTCCGCGGTGCTCTTGGACCTGGAGGAGCTCGGCCTCGGGGGAGACCGCCTCGAGCTCTTCAAGCGCCTCATCCGCAAACCCCACGGCATCCTCCTGGTGACCGGACCGACCGGGTCGGGCAAGACCACCACCCTGTACGCCGCCTTGTCCCGGATCAACTCCCCGGACATCAACATCATCACCGTCGAAGACCCCATCGAGTACCAGCTCCGGGGCATCGGCCAGCTCCAGGTGAGCCCCCGCATCGACCTGACCTTTGCCACCGGGCTCCGCTCCATCCTGCGCCAGGACCCCGACGTGATCATGGTGGGGGAGATCCGGGACGCGGAGACCGCCGAGATCGCCATCCAGGCGAGCCTCACCGGCCACCTGGTCTTCTCCACCCTGCACACCAACGACGCCGCCGGCGCGGTGACCCGGCTGGTGGAGATGGGGATCGAGCCGTTCCTGGTGTCCTCGTCGGTCCTCGCCATCGTCGCCCAGCGCCTGGTGCGGGTGCTGTGTCGCGGGTGCCGGGAGGCGTACCAACCGCCCCCCGAGGGCCTCGCCGACCTGGGAATCACCCCCGCCGACCTGCCGGGGGGCGTCCTGTACCGGCCGGTGGGGTGTCCCCAGTGCATGAGCACCGGCTACCGCGGGCGTTCGGGCATCTACGAGCTCCTGCCCGTGGACGAGGGGGTGCGCGACCTGGTGATGCGGGGCGCCGACTCCAACGCCATCAAGGAAGCGGCGCGCCGCGCCGGCATGGTGACGCTGCGCGAAGACGGGGTGCGCAAGGTGGTGGCCGGGCTCACCAGCGCTGAGGAGGTGCTGCGGGTGACCCACGACGAGCGCTTGTAGGGGCGGCGGTGCCGGTCTTCGAGTACGAGGGCCTCGACCGCCGGGGCCGCGAGGCCCGGGGCATCGTCGACGCCGACGGCGTGCGGGCCGCCCGGGTGAAGCTGAAGCGCCAGGGGGTGTTTGCGACCCGGGTGGCCGAGGCCCGGCGGACCGACCCCGAGGCCCAGCGGGCGTACGGCGCCTGGCTCGCCCGCCGGGCGATCGGGGTGGGGGAGCTGTCCCTTTTGACCCGCCAGCTCGCCACCCTCCTCGGCGCCGGCCTGCCCCTGGTGGCGGCCCTGGGGGCGCTCCTGGAGCAGGCCGACTCCCCCCGGGTGCGGCGCACCCTGTCCCAGGTCCGGGAGGGCGTCAACGAGGGGAAGGCCTTCCACGAGGTCCTGGGGGACCACTCCCGGTCCTTCCCCGACCTCTACCGCAACATGGTCCGTTCCGGGGAGGCGAGCGGCGCCCTGCCCCTGGTGCTCGGGCGGCTGGCCGACTTCCTCGAGGGGTCGGTGGCCTTTCGCCAGAAGCTCCAGGCGGCCCTGGTGTACCCCCTCCTGATGGCGGTCCTCGGGACCGGCATCCTCTGGTTTCTCTTGGCCAGCGTGGTGCCCCGGGTCACCCAGGTCTTCGAAGACATGCGCCGGGCCCTGCCGGTCCCCACCCGGGCGCTGTTGGCGGTGAGCAGCGGGTTGCAGGAGTACGGGTGGCTCGTCGTGCCCCTCGGGCTGGGGGCCGCCCTCCTGCTGCGCCGCTACGGCCGCACCGCTCGGGGCCGGGTGGTCCTGCACGGGCTCCTGCTGCGGATCCCGGCGGTGGGCCGGTTCATCCGGGTGGTGGCGGTGAGCCGCTTCGCCAAGACCCTGGGCACCCTGCTGGCGAGCGGCGTGCCCCTCTTGACCGCCCTGGAGATCTCCAAGGCGGTCCTGGGCAACGCCGTCCTGGAAGGCGCCATCGAGCGGGTGCGCGACGATGTCCGCGAGGGTAAGAGCCTGCACGAGGCCCTGCGGGCCACCGGGGAGTTCCCCTCCTCGGTGTGCCAGATGACCGCCGTGGGGGAGGAGAGCGGCGACCTCCACGGCCTGCTGCTCAAGGTCGCCGAGGCCTTCGAGGCCCAGGTTTCGGCGGCGGTGGCTACCTTGACTTCCCTCCTGGAGCCTCTTATGATCCTCGCCATGGGCCTCGCCGTCGGGTTTGTTATCTTGGCGATTTTGCTACCGATTTTTGAAATGAGCCAGCTCGTCGGGTGACCGCGGGCGAGGCGGGCAGGGGTGCCGTGAAGAGACGCCGGTGTGAGGCTGGGTTCACCCTGATCGAGCTCCTGGTGGTGATGGTCATCCTCGGGCTCCTCGCCGGGCTCGTCATGCCGCGCCTCTTTGGGCGGGGCGAAGAGGCGAAGCGCACCGCCGCCAAGGTCCAGATCCGCATCTTCGAGGACGCCCTCCACCAGTTCGAGGTGGACAACGGCTTCTACCCGTCCACCGAGCAGGGCCTGAGGGCCCTGGTGAGCCAGCCCACGGCGGGGCACCTCCCAGAGCGTTGGCGGGAGGGGGGCTACCTGGAGAAGAGCAGCCTGCCCAACGACCCCTGGAGCAACGCCTACGTCTACATCTCCCCCGGCGTCCACGGCGACTTCGACCTCCTCTCCTACGGGGCCGACGGCGAGCCCGGGGGCGAGGGGAAGTACGCCGACATCGTCAACTGGGAGCTGGAGTGAGCCGGGCCCCCCGCCGGGGCTTCACCCTGCTGGAGCTCGCGGTCGTCCTCGCCATCGTCGCCGTCACCTTCGCGATCCTCTTTCCCCGCCTGCCGGGAGTGCAAGAGAGCCGCACCGACGCCGCGCTGCGCCGCCTCGCCGGCGCCGTGCAGGTCCTGCACGAAGAGGCGGCCTTCAAAAAAAAAGCCTAGCCCTCGCCTACGACCTGGATGAGCACACCTACCAGGCCGGGGAATTCGACCCCGAGGCCCTGGACTACGTCCAGACGCCGGGCCTGCCGGTGGGCCGGGTCGCCCTGCCCGAGGGGCTGCGGTTCCTGGACGTGGAGACCTCCCTGGACGGCCTGGTCAGCCGGGGGCGCGCCCTCACCCGCTTCGTGCCCCAGGGCTACGCCACCCCCACCTGGGTCCACCTGGAAGACGCCAGGGGCCGGACCTACTCGGTGGTCGTCCGGCCCCTGCTCGGCCGGGCGGAGATCCGGGACGGCCGGGTCGAACGGGACTAGGCCGTGAGACGGGGCTTCACTCTCCTGGAGGTGCTGGTGGCCCTGGCCGTCCTGGGGTCGTCCTTCGCGGTGCTCCTCGCCGCCCACTCCTCGGCGGTTCGCCAGGAGGCCCACGCCCGTCACCTGATGACGGCGTCGACCCTGGCCCGGGAGCTGATCACCCGATCCGAGATCGGCGACCTGCCGGAGTACGGGAGCGACGGGGGGGAGTTCGAGGAGGTGCCGGGATACGCCTGGGAGCGCCGGGTCGAAGCCACCCCGTTTCCGGGGGTCCTGGAGGTGCGGGTGCGGGTTACGTGGCGCCAGGGGGGGAGGGAGACCGCCACGGAGTTCGTCTACTACGCCGCGGGAGCGCTGGAATGAGGTCCCGGACCGACGGCTTTACCCTGCTGGAGCTGCTCCTGGCCCTGGTGCTCTTGGCCCTGACCTTGAGCCTGGTGCAGGGGGCGTACTCGGGGGCGGAGCGGAGCCGACGCCGCAGCACTGCGGCAACCGAGGCCGTCCACGGGGCCGCCCTGGCCCTGGACCGTCTCGCCAACGAGCTCGCCTCGGCCACCGCCTCGGCGAAGCGGCGGGAGGCCACCGGCCTGGTGGGAGAGCTCGGGTTCGACGGCTTCTCGACCCTCTCCTTTACCACCGTGCTTCCTCCCCTGTTTGGCATCCTCCCGGGGGGGGAAGCCGAAGTCGGCTACGCCGTGGAAGCGGACGCCGAAGGCGTCCGCCGACTCCTGCGGCGGGAAGCCCGGGACGTGGACGGCACCCTGGAGGAGGGGGGCGACGACTACGAGGTCCTGGTGGGCCTCACCCGCTTTACGGTGCGGTTTTACGACGGCACCGAGTGGCAGGAGGCGTGGGACAGCAGCGAGGGGGAGGAAGGGCCCCTGCTGCCCCGGGCGGTGGCGGTGGAGCTCGCCTGGGGCGAGGGCGATGGGGAGCGGGTCCTGCGCACGGCCACCCTGCTCATTCCGGTCGAGGCGAAGCGATGAAGGCAAACCGGGGTGCGGCCCTGCTGCTGGTGGTCCTGCTGGTCAGCCTCTTGGCCGTGCTGGTGGTGGAGTTCCAGCGCCAGGCGCGGGTCGAGCTGCGGTCGGCCGGCAACCTGCGGGACTCGGTGCAAGCTGCTGCCACCTTACGTTCCGGGGCCTCGGTGGCTTCCGCCCTGCTGGTGGAAGAGCTGGAGGGGGACGAAGGGGTGGACCACCGGGGGGAGGAGTGGTTCCAGCCCCAGTTCGTGCCCCTGCCCCTGGGGGCGGTGACGGTGGCGGGGCGCCTGGTGGACCTGGACGGGCGCTTCCCCCTGGGGGCCCTCCTGGACGGGAGTGGACGCGCCGTCCCGGCCCGGGTGGCGGCCTACCGCCGCCTCCTGGAGCTGACCGCCCCCGAGGGCACCGACCTGGACCTCCTGATCGAGGCCCTGGTGGACTGGACCGACGGGGATCAGGACGGCCCCCAGGAGGACCCACCCTACACCCCGCCCAACCTGCCCCTGGAGCGCCTCGACGACCTCCAGAAGGTGGAGGGATACACCCCGGAGGTCCTGGCGGCGATCCTGCCCCACCTGGACACCCGCGCCGAGAAGGCCGTGAACGTCAACACCGCCACCGCCCCGGTGCTCGCCGCGATGCACCCGGACCTGACCCGGGGCCTGGCCGAGGAGCTCTTCGAGGAGCTCGGGGAGGAGCCCCTCACCCGGGCGGCAGACTTCAAGAGCCGGCCGGTCCTCGCGGGGCTCGCTCCGGGCCAGTGGGCCCTGGATCCCGCCGTGGAGAGCCGACGCTTCCTCCTGGGTCTGCGGGCGTCGGTACACGGGGTGGAGCGCCGGGGAGAGGCGGTCCTGGAGCGGGACCGGGGGGAGAAGAAGGTGCGCCTGGTGAGCTGGAGGGAGGAGTGATGGCGGCACGGGACTGGAGGCACTTGCGGGGAAAGGAAGTGACGGTGCTCGCCGGCGGGATCGAGTACCGGGGGGTGGTGGTGGAGCTGGGCGAGACCGCCCTGCTCCTGCGGGCCCCCACCGGGCACCGGGAGATCCCCTGGGAGACGATCACCCGGGTGGCGGAGGTTACCCCGCCGAGCATGGGACGCTAGATGCCCAACGCCGGTCAGACCTGGGGGAGGGGGGGCACGCCCAGGAACCGCAGGAGCCCCTCCAGGGTCCGGTTGACCACCTGTTCGGGCTGCACGCCCGCCTGGGCCGCCACCGCCCACGCCTCGGCGACGCTGCCCACCTGGGAGGCGTAGTGGGCATCGGAGGAGAGGCAAATGAAGCCGCCGGCCCGGGCGACCTGGGCGGCCAGCGCCCCGCAGGTCTCGCGGCTCCCGCGGCGCGAGTGGGTGAAGGAGGCGTTGTTGATCTCCACCGCCACCCCGAGCTCGCAACACGCCTGGACGACCGCGGGCACCTCCACGGGAAAGGCGGGATTCCCCGGGTGGGCGAGCACCCGCACCCCCCGGTGCTGCATGGCGCCGATCAGGGCGCGGGTGTTCTTGCGGGGGTTCATGGGCCGCAAGCCGCAGCCGTCGTGAAACCCCACCAAGGCGTAGTCCAGGGTGTCCAGGACCTCCTGGGGAAGGTCCAGACGCCCCCGGGCGTCCACCAGGTTCGCCTCGGCCCCCCGCAGGATGCGGACGGGGCCGATCTGCTCGGGCAGGAAGCGCAGGGACCAGAAGTGGTACAGGTGGGGCCCTCCGGGCAGGGCCGGCCCGTGGTCGGCGATGCCGACGGCGCGAAGCCCCTTGAGGCTCGCCTCCCGGGCGATCTCGGCCACGGTGGAGAAGGCGTGGCCCGAGGCCACGGTGTGGACGTGGAGGTCTGCTTGCACGTGCATCGGCGCATTGTAGGCGGGCGGGGGTTCGGGGACAAGCGCGGCCTCGGCCCGGGGACCCGGAGGCCGACGTGGAGCTGAGCGGGATCTTCGGCGCCGGGGGAGCCCTCGGCCGCGCCCTGCCGGGGTTCGTCGTCCGGGACGCCCAGCTCGCCCTGGCCCACGCCGTGGCCGCGACCCTGGACGGGGGAGGGGTGCTCCTAGCCGAGGCCGGCACCGGCACCGGCAAGACCCTCGCCTACCTGGCCCCCGCGGTGCTCTCGGGCCGGCGGGTGCTGGTGAGCACGGCCACCAAGAACCTCCAGGCCCAGATCCTGGAGAAGGACGTCCCCCTGCTGGCGGCCGCCCTCGGCCGGGGGGTCTCGGCCGCCTCCCTCAAGGGGCGTCAGAACTACCTGTGCCTGCGCCGGTTCGAGCGGTTTCGCGCCCGCCCCCTCTTCCGCTTCGCCCAGGAAGCCGCAAGCTACGACCTGCTGGAACGCTGGGCCGGGGCGACCGCCACCGGGGACCGGGCGGAGCTCCCCGCGCTGCCGGACGACTACGGCCCCTGGCGGGAGGTGTGCGCGACCTCGGACACCTGCTGGGGCGCCCGCTGCCCCCGGGAGGCCGACTGCCACTTCCAGCGCCACCGCCGGGCCGCCCACCGGGCCCAGGTGGTGGTGGTAAACCACCACCTCTTCTTCGCCGACCTCGCCGTGCGGGCGGTATCGGACGGCGAGGTGCTCCCCCGGGCCGCCGCGGCGGTCTTCGACGAGGCCCACCACCTGGAGGCGGTGGCCACCCAGTACCTGGGGGTCCAGGTGAGCCCCCGGCGGGTCGCGGACCTGGTGCGGGACGCCGAGGCGGTGGCGGGGAGCGGCGGGGAACTCGCGCCGGCCCTGCGGGAGCTGGAGGAGGCCTCGGCCGGGCTGTGGGGGGCCCTGCCCCGGGGCGATGCCCCCCTGCGCCTGCGGGGGCACCTGGAGGGCGAGGCGCAGAGGGGCCTGGAGGCGCTCGTGCGGGCGGCCGAGGCGTGGGGGCGTCGGCTCGCCCCCCGGCAAGCCGAGAACCCCGACGCCGAGGGCTTGTTCCGGCGCAGCAGCGAGCTCTTGGAGGACCTGCGGCGCTTCGCCGAGGCGCCGGGGCCCGAGGAGGTGCGGTGGCTCGACCCCCGACCCCGGGGCACCGCCCTCCAGTCCGCCCCGGTGGATGTCGCCCCCCACCTGGCGGCCAGCCTGTACGGCCGCGCCGAGGCGGTGGTGCTCACCTCGGCGACCCTGCGGGTGGGGGGAAGCTTCGGGTACGCCCGAACCCGCCTGGGGGTCCCCCCGGAGGCCCGGGAGCTGGTGGTGGAGAGCCCCTTCTCCTGGGCCACCCAGGGCCTCCTGTACGTCCCCGCCGCCATGCCCGACCCCAACGCCCCGGCCTTCGCCCCCCGGGCGGCGGCAGAGATCACCCAGCTCCTGCACAGCTCCCGGGGCCGGGCGTTTTGCCTCTTCACTTCCCACCGAGCCCTGCGCACGGTCGCGGAGGCCCTGCGGGGCACCCTCCCCTACCGGCTCCTGGTCCAGGGCGAGCAGCCCCGGGAGGTGCTGCTCCAGACCTTCCGGGAGGACGTGCACTCGGTCCTCCTGGGCGCCCAGTCCTTCTGGGAAGGGGTGGACGTCCCGGGCGAGGCGCTGTCGGCGGTGATCATCGACCGCATCCCCTTCGCGAGCCCCGGGGACCCGGTGGTGGAGGCCCGCATCGAGAGCCTGCGCGCCCGGGGCGAGGACCCCTTTCGCGGCTACCAGCTCCCGGCCGCCGCCATGGGACTCCGCCAGGGGGTCGGGCGGCTGATCCGGGACCGGGGCGACCGGGGAGTGGTGGCGATCCTGGACCCCCGTTTCCTCCAGAAGTCCTACGGGCGGTTCCTGCGGGAGAGCCTGCCGCCCTTTCCTCTCACCCGAGCCCCCGAGGAAGTGGCGCGGTTTTTCGAGCCGGGCGAGCCGACGGCCGTTTCTTGACGCCCCCCGGGGGGGTCGTTATAGTCCGTCCCGCCGACCGCCCGAGGGAGAAGCGCCCATGAATCGGATCCCGGACGACATCCTGGAGCGGCTGTCCTACTTCCACCGCGAGGTGGAGGAGCTCTTCCGGCGGCTCTTCGAGGGGGAGCTCGGCCCCAGCCCCCTGGCGGAGCAGGACCCCTACCCGCCCGCCGACGTCGTGGAGGCCGAAGACGAGGTCCTGGTCCGCATGGACCTCCCGGGGATGGATCGCAGCGCCCTGGAGCTCTTCGGGGCGCCGAACTTCCTGGTCCTGCGGGGCACCAAGCGCCCGGACCCCGAGAAGTGGACCTTCCTGCGGGTGGAGCGGATCTTCGGACCCTTCCAGCGCTTGATCGTCCTCCCTGTCCAGTGCGATCCCTCCCGGGTGCGCGCCCGCTACGACCGGGGGGTGCTCGAAGTGCGTATCCCCAAGGTAGCCGAGCGGCGCCAGGTCCACCGCCAGATCCCCATCGACTGAAGGAACGCGGATGGCTGACCGAGACGACGACTTCGAGGGCTCAGACGGCGACGAGCCCACCCCCCCGACCCTCGACATCCCCGAGGTGCTGCCCCTGCTCCCGGTGCGGGACGTGGTGGTCTTTCCGTACATGATCCTGCCCCTCTTCGTCGGCCGCGAGAAGTCCGTGGCGGCCGTGGAGGAGGCCTTGCAGGGCAGCCGCATGCTCTTCCTGGCGACCCAAAAGGAGGTCGCCACCGAAGATCCGGACCTCGAGGATCTGTACGAGGTCGGCACGGTGGCGATGATCATGCGGATGCTCAAGCTTCCCGACGGGCGCATCAAGGTCCTGGTCCAGGGCCTCACCCGGGCCCGCCGCCGGGCCGTGCTCGCCGAGGCGCCGTGCTACCGGGTCCAGGCCGAGGTGATCCCGGAGGCCCCGGCCCCCAAGGAGGACTACGAGGCCGAGGCCCTCATGCGCTCGGTGCGGGGCAAGCTCGAAGAGATCATCAACATGGGCAAGGGGGTCTCCACCGAGGTCATGATGATCCTCGAAAACGTGGAAGACCCGGGGCGCCTCGCCGACATCGTCGCCGCCAACGTCAACTTGAAGGTGGCCGACGCCATGCAGGTCCTGGAGGCGGTGGACCCCAAGCACCGCATCGCCCAGGTCCACAGCCTTTTGGAGCGGGAGCTCCAGGTCCTCATGGTCCAGGCCAAGATCAAGTCGGCCGCCAAGGAGGAGATGACCAAGAGCCAGCGCGAGTACTTCCTGCGCCAGCAGATGAAGGCGATCCAGGAGGAGCTGGGGGTCTCGGACGAGCGCGCGGAGGAGATGGCGACCCTGCGCCAGAAGATCGCGAAGGCGAAGATGCCCAAGGAGGCCCGGGAGGAGGCCGAGCGGGAGCTCGGACGCCTCAAGGACATGCCCCCCTCCTCGGCCGAAGCGGCCGTCATCCGGACCTACATCGACTGGCTCACCGACATGCCGTGGCGCAAGGCCACCAAGGACAACCTGGACATCGCCCGGGCCAAGGCGATTCTCGACGAGGACCACTACGACCTGGAGAAGGTCAAGGAGCGCATCCTCGAACACCTGGCGGTGAAGAAGCTCCGGCCCGACGCCAAGGGCCCCATCCTGTGCTTCGTCGGCCCCCCGGGGGTCGGCAAGACCAGCCTCGGCCAGTCCATCGCCCGGGCCATGGGCCGCAAGTTCTCCCGCATGAGCCTCGGCGGGGTGAAGGACGAGGCGGAGATCCGCGGCCACCGGCGCACCTACGTGGGGGCCATGCCCGGGCGCATCGCCCAGGGGCTCAAGAAGGCCGGGGCCCGTAACCCCGTGTTCATGCTCGACGAGGTCGACAAGATCGGTCAGGACTTCCGGGGGGACCCCTCCTCGGCGCTCCTCGAGGTGCTCGACCCGGCGCAAAACGCGACCTTCGAGGACCACTACCTCAACGTGCCCTTCGACCTCTCCAAGGTCATGTTCATCTGCACCGCGAACCTGGTGGACCCGATCCCCCCGGCACTGTTGGACCGGATGGAGGTGATCCGCCTCTCGGGCTACACCCGGGAGGAGAAGCTCGGCATCGCCCGGCGCTACCTGATCCCCCGCCAGGTGGAGGAGCAGGGGGTCGGGTCGGACCACTTCGACCTCTCCGAGGACGGGCTCGGCTTGTTGATCGACCAGTACACCCGGGAAGCGGGCCTGCGAAACCTCGACCGGGAGATCGCCAACCTCTGCCGCAAGGTCGCCCGCAAGCTCGCCGAGGGCAAGGACCGCAAGTACCGGATCACCCCCCGCAACCTCCAGTCCTACCTGGGGCCGCCCCGCTTCCTCCCGGAGTCCGAGGTGGAAGAGGACCTGGTGGGGGTGGCCACCGGGCTCGCCTGGACCCAGGCGGGGGGGGAGATCCTCCACGTGGAGGTCACCAGCATGAAGGGGGCCCCCAAGCTGATTTTGACCGGCCAGCTCGGGGAGGTGATGAAGGAGTCGGCCCAGGCGGCCCTCTCCTACGCCCGGTCCCGGGCCTCGTCCCTGGGGGTGGCCGAGGACTTCTTCGACCACCGGGAGATCCACGTCCACGTGCCCGCGGGCGCCATCCCCAAGGACGGCCCGTCGGCGGGCACCACCATCGCCACGGCGCTTCTGAGCGTGATGACCGGTCGGCCGGTGGACCACACCGTGGGGATGACCGGCGAGATCACCCTGCGCGGGCGGGTGCTGCCCATCGGGGGGGTCAAGGAGAAGTGCCTCGCCGCGGCCCGGGCGGGCTTGAAGACGGTGATCCTCCCGGACCGCAACCGCAACGACCTCGAGGACCTGCCCCCCAAGGTGCGCCGGGCCCTCACCTTTCGGCCGGTGCGCACCATGGACGAGGTGGTGGGGTTGGCCCTGGGGATCGCCCCCCAGGTGGTCTCGTCCCCCCCTCCGTGAGGGTCGCCGACCTCGGGGAGTTCGGCCTGCTGGGGACCCTGGGGCTGTTCGGGGCGCCCCTGCCGGCCGGCTGGCTCGGGCCGGGGGACGACGCGGCCGTGCTCCCTCCCCCCGGAGAGGCGCTCCTGGTCACCACCGACCTCCTGGTGGAGGACGTCCACTTCCGCCGAACCACCACCTCCCCCCGAGACCTCGGCTACAAGGCCCTGGCGGCATCGGCCAGCGACGTGGCGGCCATGGGAGGCCGACCCTTGGCCTTTGTCCTGGGCCTTACCCTCCCGGGGGAGAGCGAGGTCGCCTGGGTGGCGGCGCTGTACCAGGGGCTCGGGGAGGCCGCCCGGGAGTTCGGCTGCCCCCTGGTGGGGGGGGACACCACGGCTGGCGCCTCGGTCACCCTGGCGGTGACGGCCCTGGGCCTCGCCCCGGGTGCCGGGGCGATCCCGCGCTCCGGGGCCCGGCCGGGCCAGGACCTCTTCGTCACCGGCTGGCCCGGGGAGAGCGGCCTGGGCCTCGCCCTCCTGGAGCGGGGCGCCGGGGACCCCGGGCCGGACGAGGCCCGGCTCGTCGCCCGGCACCGCCGCCCCGCCCCCCGCCTCGCCCTGGGGCGGGCGTTGGGGGACGGGGGCCTCGCCACCGCGCTGATCGACGTCTCGGACGGGCTCCTGCAAGACCTCGGTCACCTGATGGCCCGCAGCGGCGTCGGGGCCGAGGTGTGGCTCGAGCGCCTCCCCCTGTCGGCCCCCCTGACCCGGGTGGCGGCCCGCCTCGGCGTGGAGCCCCTCACCCCCGCCCTGGGGGGCGGCGAGGACTACGAGCTCCTCTTTTTCGCCGACCCCGCCCGCCGGAGGGCGATCTTCGCGGCCGCCCGGGCGGCCGCGACCCCCGTGCGTCGGATCGGCCGCGCGACCGCCGGGGCCGGGCTCCGGCTGCTCCGAGGCGGCGCCCCGGCCCACCTGCCCCCCAGGGCCGGCTTCGACCACTTCCGGGCCCCCCGGTGAGCGCGGCCGATCGAGCGTGCCGCCTGGTGGCGGCGCTCACCGGAGTCGACGTGTCGGCTTACAAGGACGCGGTCTTGCTGAGGCGGCTGCGGGCCCGGGCCCGGGGGAAGTGGGGGGGAGATCCGGAGGCCTTCCTCGACGCCCTGGAGGCAGGCGGCGCCCCCGCCGTCGCCGAGGCTTACGCCGTGGTCGAGAGCCTCCGGGTGCGGGTGTCGGGGTTCTTCCGCGACCCGGAGGCGTTCCGGGCCCTGGAAGGGGCGGCGTACCCTGCCCTCCTGGCGAAGCACCCCCCCGGGGCCCCTCTGCGGGTGTGGAGCGTCGCCTGCTCCCGGGGGCAGGAGCCGTACAGCCTGGCCATGTCGATCGCGGACTGGGCCGAGGCCCGGGGCCTCTCCGTCCCGACCGAGGTTCTCGGCACCGATCTCGACGGCCCGTCCCTGGCGGTCGCCCGGGCGGGCTGGTACCCCCGGCACGCCCTGGAAGGGCTACCCGACGAGCGGCGCGCCGCCCACTTCGAGCCCGCCGAGGGCGGGTGGGCGGTGGGGCCCGGCCTACGCCAGGCGGTGACCTTCCGCGAAGGCGATGCCCTCGACCTCGCCTCCCACCCCACCCGGTGCGACCTGATCGCGTGCCGCAACCTCCTCATCTACCTGAAGCGACCGCGCCAGGAAGAGCTGATCCTCGCCCTGGGCCGCGCCCTCAAGCCGGGGGGCTTTCTCTTCCTTGGCCCCAGCGAGACCCTGGTGGGACGCCCGTGGCGGCAGTTCGAGCACGTCGACTCGGGGCACCGGATCTACCGGCGGGCCGAAACCTGACCAGGCCCGAGGGCGACCGCATCGAGCCCCCTGCATGGGGCGGGCGATCGGTGGGGTAGAGCGCCACGAGCTTCGCCGACCAGAACGAGGGCTCCCGAGGTGACAGCTGGTCCAGGTCGACGAAGTACGCTTCTACCCGGAGGGGGGCTCGCTTTTCCAGCACGGCGCCCGGGGCAATTGACCGGGTCGGGGCGAACCCGGTATGGTTTGCCCGCCCGTTGGCGAGAGAGGATAGGCGCATGGCTGACAAACCCTGGGGGGGACGGTTCCGGGAAGAGACCCTGAAGACCGTGGAGCGGTTCACCGCCTCCATCGGCTTCGATCAGCGGCTGTACCGCCAGGACATCCGGGGCTCCGTCGCCCACGCCCGGATGCTGGCGGCGGTGGGGGTGCTCACGGCCGAGGAGGCCGAGACCCTGGTCGGGGGCCTCGGCCAGGTGCTCGCCGAGATCGAGGAGGGGCGGTTCGCCTTCTCCGAGGCCCTCGAAGACATCCACATGAACGTGGAGACGCGGCTCACCCAGCTGGTGGGCCCGGTGGGGGGCAAGCTCCACACCGGCCGCAGCCGCAACGACCAGGTGGCCCTAGACCTGCGGCTGTACCTGGCGGACGAGGCCGAAGAGCTTTTGGACCTCTTGCGGGGCCTCGCCGAAGCGTTTTTGGACCGGGCCGAGGCCGAGGCGGACGTGCTGCTGCCGGGCTACACCCACTTGCAGCGGGCCCAGCCGGTCACCTTCGGCCACCACTGGCTCGCCTACTTCGAGATGGTCCTGCGGGACATGGAGCGGCTCGTCGACGGCTTGCGCCGCACCCGGCGCTCGCCCCTTGGGGCCGGCGCCCTGGCCGGCTCCCCCTACCCCCTGGATCGGGAACGGGTGGCCCGGGAGCTCGGGTTTGGCGAGGTGTGCCGCAACAGCCTCGACGCGGTGTCGGACCGGGACTTCGCCCTGGAGTTCCTCTTTGGCGTCGCGGTCATCATGACCCATTTGTCGCGCCTCGCCGAGGAGCTGGTGATCTGGACCAGCCAGGAGTTCCGGTTCGTGGAGCTCGGGGACGGCTTTTGCACCGGCTCGTCGATCATGCCCCAGAAGAAGAACCCCGACGTGCCGGAGCTCCTGCGGGGCAAGGCCGGGCGCACCTACGGCAACCTGATGGCGGTGTTGACCACCCTCAAGTCCCTGCCGCTCGCCTACAACAAGGACATGCAGGAGGACAAGGAGCCGGTCTTCGATTCGGTGGACACCGCCAAGGGGAGCGTCGCCATCGCCGTGGAGATGATCCGCAGCCTCCGCCTCTGCCCCGACCGGACCCGCAAGGCCCTGGTAGAGGGGTTCCTCACCGCCACCGACCTGGCGGACTACCTCGCCCGCAAGGGCGTGCCCTTCCGCCAGGCCCACGAGGTGGCGGGGCAGGCGGTCTCCTGGTGCGAGGCGGCGGGGATCGGGCTCGAGGAGATGGATCTCCCCTCCTTCCAGCGGCTCTCGCCCTTGATCGAAGACGACGTGTTCTCGGTGCTGACCCCCGAAGCGAGCCTCCGGGCCCGCCGGGTTCTCGGGGGCCCCGCCCCGGAGAACGTCGGGGCCGAGGCCCGCCTCGGCCGGGCGCGCCTCGACCGGGTCTGGCCCCGGCGGGGCTGAGCCGGGTGGAGCGCCGGGCCGCCTGGGGACTTTTGGCCGCCGCCCTGGCGGTCGCCGGCTGCGGCCGCCGGGGTGACCCCCTGCCCCCCGGCTTGCGGCTCCCGGCGGCGCCCCGGGAGGTCACCCTGGGGGCGCCGGCCGGCGCCCTCACCGTCGCCTGGGCCGCGCCCCGGGAGGATTTGAACGGTCGCCCCCTGGAAGAGGTGGCGGGATACCTGGTGCTCCGTTCGGCCTGGGCCCCGGGGACCGACGCCTGCGCCGCCTGCCCGGGGGAGGCCGAGACCGTGGCCGCCATCGACGCCGTCGCTGCCCGCGCCCGGGGGGAGAACCCCACCCGCTGGACCGACCCTTCCCCCCGCCCCGGCTGGACCTATCGGTACGCGGTACGGGCGCTCGATCCCCACGGCCGCCCCGGGCCTACGTCCCGGGACGCCCAGATCGCCTGGGTCCCCCTGGCGCCCCCCCACGGCGCCGCCGTGGAAGGGGGCGACGGGGAGGCGCTCCTCCGGGTCGCCCCGGCCACCTGGCCCGAGGGCCTCCTTCCCCTGGGCCTTCGCGTGTACGGGGCGGACGGGCGGCGGGTCGCGGAAGAAGCGGCGAGCCCGATCCGGGTGTTGGGCCTCGCCAACGGGGTCGAGGCGCGTCTCGACGGCCGGTGGGCAGCCCGGACCCCGGAGGGGTGGGAGGTGGAGAGCCGTCCCCTGCCGTGGTCGGTGCGACCCGCCGACGGGGTGGCGCCCCTGCCCCCCGGCGACCTCGTGGCCCTAGCCGACCCTAGGGGGGTGCTCTTGCGCTGGATGCCGAGCGGAGCCGAGCCCTACGCCGAGGTGGTCCTGTGGCGCGGGGAAGGGGCTTTTGCGCCGGCCGTCCTGGCGCGGCTCCCCGGCGACGCCCTGGCCTACCTTGACCAGGAGGTAGGTCCCGGCCGCACCTACCGGTACGCGGCAGTGGCCGTGGACGCCGCGGGCAACGAGAGCCTGCCGTGCCGGGAGGCCGTCATCGCGGTGCATCCGGCCCGTCCCCCCCTGGTCGCCCCGTGACCGGGTCGCCCCGCCGCATCGCCGTGGTAGGTGCGGGAGCCATGGGGTGCCTCTTCGGCGGCGCCCTGGCCCGGGCGGGACACCGGGTCACCCTGGTGGACCCCGACCCGGCCACGGTTGCCGCGCTGACCACCCGGGGCGTTCGCTGGTGGCAGGGGGAGCGCTGGGAAGACATCCCGGTGGGCGCAACCCGGGAGCCGGCCGCCGCCGGCCCCGCCGACCTAGCCCTGGTCCTGGTCAAAGCGCCTCACACCGCGGCGGCCGCCGCGGGGCTCCCCGCCCTCCTGGCTCCCGAAGCCCCCGCGCTCACCCTGCAAAACGGCCTCGGAGGTGGGGAGGTCCTGGCGGCCTGCCTGGGGGCCGACCGGGTCCTGGTCGGGGTGACCGCCCAGGGCGCCACCCTCCTCGGCCCCGGGGAGGCACGCCACGGCGGCCGGGGCGAGACCGTGCTGGGCCCGTGCCGGGGGGTCTCCCCGGCCGCCGAAGGGGTGGCGCAACTGCTGGACGGGGCCCTCGGGCCCGCTCGCGCCGTGGCCGATCCCTGGCCCCTGGTGTGGCGGAAGCTGGCGATCAACTGCGCCATCAACCCCCTGGCTGCCCTGACCGGCGCCTTGAATGGACAGCTCCCGGTGCGACCCGAAGCGGTGGCCCTGATGGCGGCAGCCGTGGGTGAGGTGGTGGCGGTCGCCCGGGGCGCCGGGATCGACCTGGGGGACCCGGAGGCCCTGGTCTGCGCCGTCCTGGACGTCGCCCGCGCCACCGGCGCCAACCGGGCCAGCATGGGCCAGGACGTGGATCGGGGGCGCCCCACCGAAATCGACTTCATCAACGGCGCGGTGGTGCGCGAAGGGCGGCGCTGCGGGATCCCCACCCCGGTCAACCAGACCCTGGCTCAGCTGGTGAAGACCCTCGAGCAGCTGCGGGGGGCTGCTGGCGGGGCCACGGCCGCCTCTGGGCCCTGATCGGCGCCGCCCGGGGGCAGTTGCTACCGAATCTCCGCTGTGTTTCTGCCCCTTCCCTTGCGCTTGCGTACGCCCTTGGTGTAGCGTGACGCGCCGTCTCGTCCCAGGGATCACCGCGCCGGAGAACACCGCGATGCTCGAACAGATTCGCCGCAACGTCCGCAACCCATGGATCCAGGCAATCCTGGGGTTGATCATCCTGGTCTTCATCTTGTTTTTTGGGTGGGGGATGGACTCCCAGAAGCCCACCTACGTCGCCAAGGTCAACGGGGAGGCCGTCGATTTTCGCGCCTATCAGCAGGCCTACAACGGCTTGGTGCGGCTGTACCAGGAAGCGTACCAGGACGACCTCACCGGCGATCGCCTCAAGGAGCTCGGGCTCGGGCGCCGGGCCGCCGACCAGCTGGTCGACCAGATCCTGCTCCTGCAGGAAGCCGGCCGCCGTCGCCTCAAGGTGTCCGACCAGGAGCTCAAGCAGGCCATCGACACCGTGGGGGTATTTCAGAACCAGGGGGCCTTCGACAAGACCCTGTACCTCCAGGTCCTAGACGCCAACCGCATCACGCCGCTGGAGTACGAGGCCTCGAAGCGCCGGGAGCTGACGATTGGGAAGATCGACCAGGCGATCCGGGGCGAGGCCACGGTCTCCGATGCTGAGGTCGAGGCCGAATACCGGGAGCGCCATACCCAGCTCGATCTAGAGTACGCCTTGCTGGCACCGGAAGCGTTCCACCTCGACGTGCAGGTGTCGGACGCGGCCCTGGCCGAGTTCTACGAGGCCGAGAAGGAGGCCTTCCGCTCCCCCGAGCGCCGGGCTGCCCGGTACGTGTTCTTCGCCGCGGAGGACCAGCTGGCGGCGGTGGCCGTGACCGAGGCCGAGGTGAAGGAGGAGTTTGGCTGGCGGGCCGGGGAGTTCGGCGTCGCCGAGGCGGTCCACGCCCAGCACATCTTGTTTCGGCTGGCGCCGGGCGCCTCCCCGGAGCAGGAGGCGCAGGTGAGGGCGGTGGCCGAGAAGGTGCGGGCGGAAGCCCTCAAGGGCGCGGACTTCGGAGCCCTCGCCCGGGTCCACTCCGAGGACCCGGGTTCCAAGGACAGGGGTGGCGACCTGGGGTTCTTTGCCCGGGGCGAAATGGTTCCCGAGTTCGAGGCCGCCGCTTTTGGCCTGGCCCCCGGGGCGGTGAGCGAGCTCGTGAAGACGACCTTTGGTTTTCACGTCCTTCGGGTCGTCGAGCGCCGGGAGGCCCGGGCGGGGACCTTCGAAGAGGCCCGGGGCCGCATCGAGGCAGAGATCCGCCGCCGCAAGGCCGGGGAAGCCGCGTACGCCGCCGCCGATGCGGTCCTCATGGACCTGGAGGACAAGCGGGAGAGCTGGGAGAGCATCGCCAAGGTGCGGCCCGCCCAGACGACGCCCCCGCTTCCCCGGGACGGGGTGGCCCAGGGGATCGAAAAGGCCGAGGCCTTCGTGGAAGCCCTCTTTGCGATGGCTCCCGACAAGGTCGGCGAGCTCCTGGAGACCCCGGCCGGAACCTATCTGTTGAGCGTGGCGCGGGTGGAGGCGGCCGCGGTGCCCCCCCTGTCGGCGGTGCGGGCCGCCGTGGAGGCCCGGTTCCGCCAGGGCGAGAGCCGGCGCCTGGCGGAGAAGCGGGCCCGGGAGCTACTGGACCTCGCCCGCAAGGACGGCTGGGAGGCGGCGGTCAAGGGTGGGGGCCTGACCACCCAGCGCACCGGCCCCTTCGCCCAGAAGGGTGGCTCGGTGCCCCAGGTGGGCTGGTCCCCGGCCCTCAAGGAGGCGGCCTTTGCCGTGAAGGAGGTCGGCGCCGTCGGGCCCGAGCCGGTGGAGGTCAACGGGGCGTACTGCGTCTATCGGGTCGCCAGCCGCACCGAGGCGGACCTCGGGGGTCTCGCCGACCAGCGGGAGAAGCTGCGCGGGGAGCTGTTGCCCCGCAAGCAGTCGGAGCACTTCGACAAGTACCTGGAAGAGCTGCGCAAGCGCGCCGACATCGAGATCAACGAGGAGCTCCTGTACTAGCGACGGGCAGCTGCAAGCTGCCGCAGGGACGAGCCGCTGGCCCCCCCCGACCCGGCCCCCGCCGCGAAACCTAGCCTCACCCCGGCGAGGCTCACCCCGTAGAGCACCGGCGACCGACCCACGCCTCGGATCCGCAGGGCGTCGGCCACCCGGGGGGGCAGGGCCTCGTCTAGGGTGCGGTTGATCTTCGACACCACGGCAACGAAGTTCCGGTCGCCCCGGGCACTGGTAGCCAGCTGCTCCACCAGCTCCTCAAGGCCGGCCAGGATTCGCGGTGGCGCGAGCGCCGTGCCCCGGGCCCGGTCCCAGACCTCCTGCGCGAAGGGTTCGCCCGTCAGGTCGGCGAAAGACCGATAGGCGCCCTCGCCTCCGCCGTCGGCCTCGGGGCCCTGGCAGGCCAGGGCCAGGTGCAGCCACACCGCAAACGCCTGGGGGCGCAGTCGGCAGGAGTGGCTGCCGCAGGCGAGGGTGTGGTCGGACACCCCCACCCGGACCTCGGCCTCGGAGCCCGCCTGCGCCAACGCCTCCTGGGCCCGGCGGATCAGCTCGGCGAAGCCGGCCTCGGCCGACCCGGCGGGCAGGTAGTCCCGCAGCCGGAGGAACGGCAGATCCACCAGGTCGACCCGGGCGTCCCGGGTGTCGATCCACTTGCCGCTGCGGGTGCACAGTTGCCGGGGCTCCCGGGGCGGATAGAAGAAGTCGGGGTGGCTCTCGAAGTCCTCGGGCACGAGGACGTGGCTCAGCCGGTCCTGGGGCCGACCGAACAGGCTCAGGGCGTACCCCAGGTAGAAGGTCATGGTCTTGCGGCCACCGGCTAGGCTCGCGTGCACCCGGGTTTCCGGGTCGGCCGTGAAGCCCCGCACCAGGGCGGCCACCTGGTCGGCCATGGCGGCGCTCTCTTCGGCGGTGCGCAGGTCCTCGATCGGCTGCCCATCGGCCCCGGTGAACAGGTGGATCGTCGACCGGTCGAAGCGGATCGCCCGGTGGTCTACCTGCCACTCGCCGCACAGGGTGAAGAAGGCGCCCCGGTGGGGATCGAGGAGCTGGTCCAGCACCCGATGCCGACCCGGCAGGGTGGTCAGCACGTGGACCTCGGCGGGTACCTCGCCCCGGCTAAACAAGACGTACAGGGTCTCGGTCACCACCTGGGGGCTGAGCCCGGCCAGGGCCACCAGCACCGTCCGCGCCTCTCCGACCTCCCCGGAGGCTCGGTCCCGGGCGCCCCTCCACCCACCCGGAAAGACCGGCCCCACGGTCAAAACCCGAAGGTCGGAAACACCACGACCTCGCCGACCCCAAACGCCTCGCGCACCAGCCCCTCGAACCGCTCGGGCAGGTCCGGCGCCACGGGCTCGAATCCGTGGGCCAGGATCGAGTGGTTGCGGGCGTAGAGCAGCTTGTCGAGTTCTTCCCGGCGGGCGGCGAACGCCCGCCCCTCGGGCCGCCCCGCCACCTCCAGGGCGCGAAACGTCGCAAACAACGGAAGCTGAAGCGTCTGCCCATCCCGGCCGGCGTAGCACGCCGCGTACTCGGCCCGCAGCTCCTCGGGCAGCCGCTTCGGGTCGGCGGCACCGGTGTCGCAGCCGAAGGTATCCTCGAAGGCGATCTGGCCCACCAGCTCCAGGGCCCGGTACACCCGCGCCACCGCGTCGTCGTGGCGCCCCACCTCGGCGCGTCGGCGCGCGTTCGACAGTAGATCCGCCGCCTGGAGCCGGTGGCGCCGCTTGAACCCCCGGGTCCCCTCCTGGAGCCGGTTCAAAAAGATCAGACTCTGCTCGGCCGCAGCCAGGGCCGTCTCGAGGCCCGAGTCCGGGCGAAACCGCACCCAGGTGCCCAGGCCCGCCACCCCGGCGGCCACCTCAACCTTGGCCTCGGCGTGGCGAAAGGCGTCCCACTGCCGGTACCCCCGGGCCAGCCGCGCCAGCGCCTCGAGCAGGTCCTTCTCCTCGGCCGCGTGGCGCACCGCCCGGGCCAGCACCTCCTCGGCCGAAGCGAACAGGTGGCGGTTAAACAGGCTCGCAAAGGCCCGCTTCTCCTCCACCGCGAACAACTGCCAGGGGCTCACCCCGGTGCGCACCTCCTCGGTGCCGCTCACCACCACCCCCAGCCCCTGCTTCGTCCGCTCGCGCCCCCCCACGTAGGAAAACCGATACCCCTTGCCCACCGTGGCCAGGGCCAGAGCGGCGCTCATGGTCTTGGTCCCCCCGGTGTAGTCCACCACCACCTGCTCGGGGACCACGCCGGCCTCCTCCAACCGCCCCGCGGCCTCCAGGGCATCGCGGTAGCACGCCACCAGGTCCTGGGGGTCGCGGGCCATCACGTTGCGGTTGCGTACCTCCACCCCGGCCTCGGCCGCCAGTCGCTTGATCTCGCCCACCCGCTCGATGGTCTCCTCCGAGCCGAAGAAGCACACGAACTCCGGCCGGTGCTCCACCAGGGTTCGCACGATCGGTTCGGGGGTTCCCCCTACCGAGATGATCATCGCCGTCGCCATCTCGACCTCCTTCGGCCGCGCCAGCGGCGGGGCCGTCACCGTTGCCCGCAACTCCCGGTACAGCTCGTAGACCCCCTCCGCCTTGGGGCTCCCCAGGCTCGCCGCCGCGTCGGCTCGCAACAGCTCGAGCAGCAGCGGAAACCGGGGATCGGCCACGAGCCGGCGCTGGCGGCCCGACGCCCGATCGCCCCGGGCCAGCCCCCACGACGCGTGGAACAGGTGATGCCGCACCAGCCACCCCACCCGCTCCCGCCGCTCGGCCGAGAAACCCAAGCGCTCCAGCATCCGCGCCGCGATCTCGGCCCCCACCACGTCGTGGCCGTGGGCCGTCACCCGCTCGCCCTCCCGGCGGGTCGTGACCGCTTTGCCCACGTCGTGCAGCAGCACCGCCCACCAGAGATCCGGGTCGGCACCGGGCCCCAACGCCTCGACCGCCCGCCGGGTGTGTGCCGCCACGTCGCCCTCGGCGTGGTGGCGGGGGTCCTGGGGCACCCCCTCCAGCGCCGCCACCTCGGGCAGCACCGTCCCGACCGCCTTCCACCAGCCCGCCGGCCGCTCCCGTAGCCACCCCTCCACCTCGCGCCAGCCCGCCGAGCCCACGCCTCCGCCGCTCGCTACGGCCAAACCGTCGGCGGGCGCCCCGCCCGAACGCCGCAGCTCCCCTCGGGGTCCGCCAGGCAGCGGGCCACCGTGCTGGTCAAGGTCTCGACGTCGATGGGCTTGGCCAGCCATCCGCACACCCCAAGGTCCACCAGCTTCGCGGCGTCACCGTCGAGCAGCCCCCCGGTCATCACCACGGCCCGGGCCGCCCCGCGCTCGCGAACGACCGCCCGCAGCAGCGCCCAGCCGTCGGGCCCGGGCATGCGCAGGTTCGTAAGCACACGGTCCGTCCCAAACCCCCGCAGCTTCTCGATAGCCAGGTCGCCGTCGTGAGCCCTTTCGACCAAGTACCCCGTAAAAATGTGTTCCTGTCGTGCAAAACCGGAAAACGCGAT
>JBBIIA010000014.1:27015-44634 GCA_037446775.1 Deltaproteobacteria bacterium | reverse complement strand
GGTGGGCGCCGAGCAAGGCCCGGGGGCCGAGAGGCCGGGAAGGTAGCACACCTCCCGCGCGGCGCAACAGCGAGATCCCTACATCCCGAAGAACTCGCGCATCACCGACTGGGCGACGAAGGTACCCTTGATATGCCACAGCTCCCGGTTGACCACCAGGCTTGCCACGGCGATGCGCGGCGAGTCCACCGGCGCGAAGCCGATGAACCACTCGTAGCGCCCGGGCGGGGTGCTCCCCGTCAGGCTGCCGGTCTTGCCGGCCACCCCCACCTCGCTGCGCAACCTACGGGCGTAGCGGTGGAACACCTTCGACGAGGTGCCCGAGGTGACCGTGTTGGTCATCATCGACGCCACCTGCCGGGCAACCCCTTCGGGGAGGCTGCGGCCCAGGGGCGCCGGGGCCGCCTGGTACAGGACCTTCCCTCCCTCGTCCCGGATCTCCTCCACCACGTAAGGCTGCATCATCGTCCCCCGGTTGCCCACGGCCGCCGCCAGGAGGGCCGCGTGGATCGGGCTCAGGTACACGTCCCCGAAGCCCGCCGCGGTGCGTGCGAGTTCGTAGGTCTCCCGGGGGACCTCGGCTCGGCTCTCGGCGAGGGCGAAGTCAAAGGCCAGGGACCGGTTGAAGCCGAAGGAGTGAAGCGCCTGTTCGAGCTTCGGCGCCCCCAACTGGAGGCCGAGCTTGCCAAACGCCACGTTGTTGGACTCCCCCAGGGCTTCGGTGAGGGTGGTCACGTTCCCCTCGCGCCGGGCGTTGCCCGGGCTCACCTTGCGAGCGTTGAGGCGGTACCGGTCCCCCTCGTAGCGGATCTTGGAGGCGGGGCCGGCGACCCCGGCCTCCAGCGCGGCCGCGGCGGTGATGACCTTGATCAGGCTCGCGGCCGGGTAGGTCGCCCTACGGCTGAAGTCGGTGAGGCTCGGCTCTTCGGCGGAGTGCTCGGCCAGGGCGAGCACCCGGCCCGTGGTCGGCTCCACCGCCACGAAGGCGCCGTAGGGGACCTTGTACTGGCGAAGCACCCCCAGGGCCTCCTCCTGGAGTTCGCGGTCCAGGGTGTAAACCACCCGGTGCCCCCCGACCACCTGCTCGTAGCGGCCGCTCGGCCCCGGCCGGAAGGTCGGCCAGTCTACCTCGCACAGCACGTCCCGGCACGTCGCCGCGGCCGACAACACCTCGGGCGGACCGGAGCGGGGCTCCGGCTCCTGCCCCCAGGGGGCGGCCCGGCCGACCAGCAGGGCCGCCACCGCGAGGCACCCGCCCACGGCGACGGCGGCCAGCCGGCTTCGGCGCCCGCCCCGCGCCCGCCTCGACCGACGGTTGGCCTTCTGAAACCCCTTCCAGTCCTCCCTCATGGGAGCCCGTTGACGGCGTCGATGAGGGCCCGCAGTCGGCCGAAGTCGCGCCGGTTGAAGTCGGCCACGAGCCGCGGCAGTTCTGCGAGCTCCGGCTCGTCGGCCTCGGCGGCCAGGGGCCCCGAGGGGGTCAGGCGGCCCCCAGGGACCAGGAGGTCGGCGAACTCCGCCGTGAGCCGGTCGGCGTCCCCGGGCGAGACCTCCGCGGTGAGCCGCAGGACCAACTGCGAACCCACATGGCGCAAGCTGTGGTAGCGCCGGTAGAAGCGGTCGATGGCCGCCACCGCCCCGTCCACCGAGTCAACCTGCTCGAACAAGCCGAAGTCCGCCGCAGCGATGTACCCCCGGGCCTCCAGCTCCTCCCGGAGAAACCGCACCCACCGGGCCCAGTAGGTGCCGCCGGGCTCGTCCACGAGGACCAGGGGTAGGGGCGGCCGCTTCCCGGTCTGCACCAGGGTGAGGGTCTCCATGGCCTCGTCCAGGGTCCCAAAGCCTCCGGGGAAGAGGGCCACGGCGTGGGCTTCCTTGAGGAACGCCACCTTGCGGTTGAAGAAGTAGTGGTAGTTGATGAGGCGGGGGTTACCCACCAGGACCGGGTTGGGGTGCTGCTCGAAGGGGAGCCGGATGTTCACCCCGAAGGAGCGCTCGGGCCCCGCCCCCTCGTTGGCCGCCTGCATGATGCCGCCGCCCCCGCCGGTGATCACCATGTACCCGGCCGCCGCCAGCCGCCGCCCACACTCCGCAGCCATGGCGTACACCGGTTCCTCGGAACGCGTGCGCGCCGAGCCGAACACCGTCACCTTGCGGGTATGCCGGTAGGGGCCGAACACCACGCCGGTGAAGCGCATCTCCTTGAGGGAGGTGTTCATGAGCTTGAGGTCCCCCCGGCGCTCGTCCTCCCGGCCGGCCTTGAGGGCCGCGAGGATCATCTCGCGCACCAGGTCGGGGTGGTGCACGGGGGCGACGGAGGCGATGAGGCGGTCGATCGCCTCATCCACGGGCCCGTTGGTGCGGGTGAAGTGAAGATCCATGCAGGCTGCTCTGTCCTTGGTGTGGGGTGGCCCGGTAGGGCCTCGTCAGTGGAGGGTCCGTCCCCGATCGCCCTGGTCGCCCTGGCCGGCCCGGGAGCCGCCGTGCCGCTGCCGGTGGAGCCGCGCCACCTGGACCCGGGCCACCAGCCGCCGGGCCCACACGGTGGCGACCACCGCCACGGCGATAACCGTGGGCCCGAAGAAGAAGGAGCCGATCGCCGAGGGGACGAAGGCGGCGGCCACTAGGATCTCCGCCGCCAGCACCCCCAGGAAGACCCCCGCAGTGGTCCCCCGGCCGCCGCCGAACCCGCCGACGGCTGCCCCCTTCTTCTGCCGGAAGTCCACGTACACCACCTTGCGATCGGGCATGGGCCACTCCCTGTACGTCCCGGGGGTGGGAACGGGCTTGATCCTACCACCCCCCCGGCCGGGAGGCCACTGAGTCCTCGCCGTGGCCGACCGACGCCTGCCGATGGTATGCTAGGCGCGGACGCAGCCCCCCGGGGCCTGGGCGGATGCTGGAGGGGGGGGCTTCGCCGCCGGCGTCGCGTCGAACCCTGACCCATCGCCGAAGCCCCCCGCCCCACCGAGTTCTTGGGGCGAGCGGCCCCCGGTTCGAGGAGTTTTCCGTGGCCAAAACCTCCCCCCCTCCCCCCTCCCGCGGCTGGGCCCTGGTGCGGGCATGCCCCCGGTGCGGCGTCGGGGAGGATCGGTGCCGCTGCGCCCCCCCGGCCGCCGAAGCCCCCGCGGGCCGGCCGGTGGTGCGCCTCCGCCTGGAGCGGCGGGCGGGCAAGCCAGTCACCGTGCTGGCGTGCCAGGGGGTCCCCGAGGAGGAGGTGCGCGCCCTGGGGCAGACCCTCAAGGCCCGCTGCGGCGCCGGGGGCACGGTTAAAGGCTGGGAGATCGAGCTTCAGGGGGAGCACCGCGACCGGGTCCGCCCGGACCTCGAGGCGCGGGGGTGGCGGGTCAAGGGATGAGCGAGCTGCGGGACGACGAGTTGGAGATCACCTTCTTTCGGGCCTCGGGGCCGGGGGGCCAGCACCGCAACCGCCGGGAGACCGGGGTGCGCATCCGTCACCTCCCCACCGGCATCGTGGTGTCGGCCACCGAGCGCCGCTCCCAGGCCGACAACCGGGCCGTGGCCCGGGAGCGCCTCGCCGAGGCCCTGGAGCGGCTCACCCGCCGGCGGGCCCACCGGGTCGCCACCCGCCCGACCCGGGCCTCCCGGGAGCGCCGCCTCGCCGCCAAAGAGCGCCGGGCCCGGCTCAAGGAAGGCCGGAGCCGGGTGGAGGACTCGTGACCCGCCGCCTCCCGGCTCTCCTCCTCGCCCTCGCGGCGGCCCTGGCTCCCGGGGAGGCCGTGGCCGCGGGCCACCCCCGGGGCCAGGTCGGCGTCGCCACCTACTACGCCGAGTCCTTCGAGGGGCGCCCGACCGCCTCGGGGGAGCCCTACCGGGGCGAGGGGCTGACCGCGGCCCACACGTACCTCCCCCTCGGCACCCGGGTGCGGGTGACCAACCTCGCCAACCACCGCTCGGTGGTGGTCACCGTCAACGACCGCTGCCGGCCCCGCAAGACCCCCTTCATCGACCTCTCCCGGGCGGCGGCCCGCAAGCTCGGCTTTCTCGCCCGGGGCACCGCCCGGGTCCGCATCGAGGTCCTCCACGAGCCCTCCCCGTGCTTCGCCGGGCTCCCCGAACGCCCCGGACCGACCCACTCGTAAACCGCTGGCACGCTTCCTGTTGACGACCGGGCGCGCCCCGTGGTACCTCCGGGGCCCCCCCAAGCGAGAGGTAGAGCCGTGCGCCGCTGGATCGAAGCCCTGGAAGAACGAGTCCTGGCCGGGGGCCAGGTGGAACCCGACGAGGCCGTGCGCCTGATGGAGCTCGGCGAACGGGAGACCTACGACCTGTTGCCCCCCGCCCACCGGCTGGCCCGCCACGCCAAGGGCTGGGAGGCGGAGCTGTGCGGCATCGTCAACGCCAAGAGCGGCCGGTGCCCCGAGGACTGCGCCTTTTGCGCCCAGTCCGCCCACCACCGCACCGACGCCCCGGTGTACGACCTGCGCCGGGGTGAAGACCTGGTGGCGGCCGCCCGGGCGGGGAGCCGGATCTGCGCCAACCGCTTCGGCATCGTGACCAGCGGCACCGCGCTTCGCGAGGGCCCCGAGCTCGACCGGCTGTGCGAGGCGGTGGCGGCCATCGCCGCCGACGGCGAGGTGAGCCCCTGCGCGAGCCTCGGCATCCTCTCCGGCGCGGCCCTCGGGCGCCTCAAAGCCGCCGGGCTCGGCGGCTACCACCACAACCTGGAGACCGCCCGGAGCTTCTTCCCCGCCGTCTGCACCACCCACGACTACGAGGAGGACGTGGCGACGGTGCGGGCCGCCAAGGCCGTAGGCCTGATGACCTGCTCCGGGGGGATCTTCGGCCTCGGGGAGAGTGCCGCCCAGCGGGTGGAGATGGCCGTCACCCTGCGGGAGCTCGGGGTCGACAGCGTGCCCCTCAACTTCCTGGTGCCGGTCCCCGGGACCCCCCTCGAGCACCAGGCGCCCCTGCCGCCCCTGGAGTGCCTGAAGATCGTCGCCGTCTACCGCTTCCTGCTGCCCCAGGCGACCCTCAAGGTGTGCGCCGGCCGGGACCGCAACCTCAAGGACCTGGCGTCCTGGATCTTCTTGGCCGGGGCCAACGGCATGATGGTGGGGGACTATCTGACCACCGCGGGCCGGGAACCCCAGAAAGACCTGGCCATGCTCCGGGACCTGGGGCTAAGGCCGGTGGCCGAGGGCCCCCGGTGATCCCGGCCTGGGTCCAAACGGACCTCGGGGCCCTGGACGCCACCGCCAGCCGGCGCCGCTTGCGGGCCCTGGAGGGCCCCTGCGGGCCCCGGGTCCGGGTGGAGGGCCGGGAGCTCCTGTGCTTCTCCTCCAACGACTACCTCGGCCTCGCCGCCGACCCCCGCCTCGCCGAGGCCGCGGCCCGGGCCGCCCGGCGGTGGGGCACCGGGGCCGGGGCGAGCCGCTTGATCACCGGGACGCTCGGCTTGCACGGCGAGCTCGAGGAGCGGCTCGCGGCGCTCAAGGGCGCCGAGGCGGCGGTGCTCTTCTCCACCGGCTACCAGGCCAACCAGGGCCTCCTCCAGGGCCTGATGCCCGAGGGGGTGATCTGCTCGGACGCCAAGAACCACGCCTCCATCGTGGACGGGTGCCGGCTCAGCCGGGCCCGCACCGCGGTGTACCGCCACGCCGACCCGGACCACCTGGCCGAGCTCCTCGCCGAGCACCGGGACGCCCCCCGGACCCTGGTGGTCACCGACGGGGTCTTTAGCATGGACGGGGACCTCGCCCCCCTGCCGGCGCTGGCCGGGCTCGCCGCCCGCCACGGCGCCCTGGTGGCGGTGGACGACGCCCACGCCACCGGGGTGGTGGGGGCGGGCCGGGGCACCGCCCACCACCTGGGGGTGGACCCGGCGGGCCTGGTGCAGATGGGCACCCTGGGCAAGGCGCTCGGGTCCTTCGGGGCCTTCGTCGCTTGCCCCCGGCCGGTGCGCGACCTGCTGGTCAACCGGGCCCGGAGCTTGATTTACACCACCGCCCCGCCCCCCCCGGCGGTCGGCGCCGCCCTCGCGGCCCTGGAGATCCTGGCGGCGGAGCCGGAGCGGCTGGCCGCCCTGGACCGTAACGCCCGGCACCTGCGGGGGGGGCTTCGGGCCCTCGGCTTTGCCGTCCCGGCGGACCCCACCCCCATCGTGCCCCTGGTGCTCGGCGACAACCAGCGGGCCCTGGCGTGGGGCCGGGCCCTGGAGGAGCGGGGCTTCTGGGTCCACCCGATCCGGCCCCCCACGGTGGCCCCGGGCACCGCGCGGCTGCGCGTTGCCGTCACCGCCACCCACCGCCCCGAGGACCTCGACGCCCTGCTCGCGGCCGTGGCCGAGCTCGCCCAGGAGGAGAGATTTGATGAACCCGCGGTCGCCCCGCACCCGTGACCTCGAGGCCCTGGACCGGCGCCACCTGTGGCACCCCTTCACCCAGGCCGAGGAGTGGGACGCCGAAGAGGCCCTGATCGTCGAGGCGGCCGAGGGGTGCTGGCTCCTGGACGGGGACGGCAACCGCTACCTAGACGGCATCTCGAGCCTGTGGGTGAACGTCCACGGCCACCGGGTGCCCGAGGTCGACCGGGCGGTGGCCGCCCAGCTCGCCAAGGTCGCCCACTCGACCCTCTTGGGCCAGGGGAGCCCCCCGGCCATCGAGCTGGCGGCAAAGCTGGCGGCGCTGGCGCCGGGGCGGCTCTCCCGGGTGTTTTACTCCGACAGCGGCTCCACCGCGGTGGAGGTCGCCCTGAAGATGGCGTACCAGTACTGCCGCCAGTCGGGCCGACCCGGGGACCAGGGGCGGCACCGCTTCCTGGCGTTTTCCGACGCCTATCACGGCGACACCGTGGGGTCGGTGAGCCTGGGGGGCATCGACCTCTTCCACGGGGTGTACCGCCCCCTGCTCTTCGATGCCCTGCGGGCGCCCTACCCCTACTGCTACCGCTGCCCTCGGGGCCGGTCCCCCGAAACCTGCGGCCAGGGGTGCCTGGGGGAGCTGGAGCGGCTGTTGGACCGGCACGGGGCCGAGACCTGCGCCGTGGTGGTGGAGCCCCTGGTCCAGGGCGCGGCGGGGATCATCACCGCGCCCCCGGGCTTCTTGGCCGGGGTGGAGCGCTTGTGCCGCCGCCACGGGGTGCTCCTGGTCTGCGACGAGGTGGCCACCGGCTTTGGGCGCACCGGCACGATGTTCGCTTGCGAGCAAGAGGGGGTGGAGCCGGATTTCCTGTGCCTGGCCAAGGGGATCTCCGCCGGCTACCTGCCCCTGGCCGCCACCCTCGCCACCGAGGCGGTGTACGCGGCGTTTCGCGGCCCCTACCCCGCCCACCGGACCTTCTTCCACGGCCACTCCTACACCGGCAACCCGCTCGCTTGCGCGGCGGCCCTAGCGAGCCTGGAGGTCTTCGCCGCCCGCCAGACCCTGGCGGGACTGCCGGCCAAGATCGAGCGGCTCCGGGCGGGCCTGGCCGACCGGGTGGCCCCCCTCCCGGCGGTGGGGGAGATCCGCCAGCGGGGGCTGATGGTGGGGATCGAGCTGGTGGCCGACCGGGCCACCCGGGCCCCCTTCGACCCGGCCCGGCGCGTCGGCCGCCGGGTGATCCTGGAGGCCCGCAGGCGGGGGGTGGTGCTGCGGCCCCTGGGGGACGTCCTAGTCCTGATGCCGCCCCTGGCCATCGCCCCCGAGGAGCTCGACCTGTTGGTGGCGGTAACCGCCGCGTCCATCGCGGCCGTCACCGGGGCCCCCGGATGCTGATGGGCCCGGCCCTCTTCGTCGCCGGCACCGACACCGGGGTCGGCAAGACCGCCGTGGCCACCGCCCTGGCCCGGGCCCTGCGGGCCCGGGGCCTCGCGGTGGGGGTCTGTAAGCCCGCCGAGACCGGGGTGGAGGACCCGGACCGGCCGGCGGACGCCCTGGCCCTGCTCGCGGCCTCGGGGTGCGTGGCCCCCCTGGACCGGGTCTGCCCCTACCGGCTCGCCGAGCCCCTGGCCCCGGCGGTGGCCGCCCAGCGCCAGGGGGTCCGCATCGACCCCGCCCACCTCACCGCTTGCCTGGCGGCGCTGCGGGCGAGCCACGACCTGGTGGTGTGCGAGGGCGCCGGGGGCCTCCTGGTGCCCCTGGCGGAGGGGCTCCTCACCGCCGACTGGCTCGAGGCCCTGGGCGTGCCGGTGCTCCTGGTGGGCCGGCTCGGGCTCGGCACCTTGAACCACACCCTGCTCTCGGCCCGCTACCTGGCGAGCCGCGCCATCCCCCTCCTGGGCACCGTGCTCTCGGCGGCGGCCCCCGACGCTGGGGTGGCGGAAGCCACCAACCCCGGGGTGCTGGCGGCCTTCCCCGAGGCCCGCTTCCTCGGGGTGCTGCCCCACGGCCCCGCGCCCGAGCTGCCGGCGGCCGCCCTCGCCGCGGTCCTGGCCCTGCGGGAGGGCATCGAAACCCGACGGGTCAAGTTTGGCGGGGTCCGGGCCGAAGGGGAGAAGACCTGACCTCCCGGAGGTGCCCCATGCCCATCCGTCCCGCCCGCCTCCCCGCCCGGCGCAGCGCGTTCCTGGTGGTGTTGTCCCTTTGGCTTGGGGGGGTCCCGGAGGCGGGGGCCGGTGACCAGGCCCAGCGCGCGGTGGCCGCGGTGCGGACCCTGCGATCCGAGGGGAAGATCGCCCCCGGCGCGGTGCTGCGCCTGGTGGCCAAGCAGGGGAACATCCACAACTACTGGGGGCGGGACTTCGCCCTGAAACGGGAGTGGGAGGAGCAGACCGGGGTCCGGCTCGACGCCGAGACCATGCCCCAGCAGCCGGCCCTCGAGCTCCTGCGCCGGCGCCCCGACCTGGACCTCACCGTGGCCCGGACCCAGGAGTACCCGGACCTGGCGGCGGAGGGGCTGGTGGCCGACCTGACCCCCTACGCCCGTAAGCACGGCCTCGACCTCCGGGCCGGGCCCGAGGGGGCCTTCCTCCTGCCCGGCCTCCAGGCCGAACAGGACGGCCGGGTGATCGCGGTACCGGCGGACCTGGACGTGGCGCTTCTGTACCTGCGCCGTGACCTCTTGGAGGACCCGGCCCACCGCGCGCGCTTTCGGGCCCGCCACGGGCGAGATCCGGGGCCGCCCCGGACCTGGGCGGAGTACCAGGAGCTGGTGGCGTTCTTCCACGATCCCGCCGCGGGGATATACGGCACGTGCGAACAACGGGACCCCGACTCGGGGTGGATGTTCTGGCTGCCCCGGTACCTGAGCCAGGCCTACCCCGCCCAGCCCCTCTTCGACGACGCCATGCGGCCGCTGCTCGCCTCCCCCGCCGGCCTTCGCGCCACCGAGAGCTACCTCGCCACCCTCCCCTTCTCCCCCCCCGAGATCCTCGGCAAGGGCAACGACTACTCCTTCTCCCTGCCGGTCTTCCGGCGGGGCCAGGCCTTCTCCTACCTGATCACCCCCGCCGCGGCCAAGATCCTCGATGCCGAGACCTCCCCCGTCCGGGGCAAGATCCTGGTCGCCCCGATACCCGGCACGGTCGTCGACCACCGCCTGGTGCGCCGCACGACCCTGATCTTCGGGAACAACCTGGTGGTGGGCGCCCAAAGCCCCCAGCCGGAGCTGGCGTTCCTCTTCGCCCTGTGGTTTAGCGACCCCGACATCTCGGCCCAGGCGGTCACCGTTTCTGGCGGCTTCGCCGATCCGTTCCGAACCAGCCACCTGACCGACGAGCGGGTGCGAGCGGTGTACTCGCCCCAGGCCCTCGCGACCCTGGCGGCCGAGCTTCCCTTCACGGCCGCGGCGGGCACCGGCCTGCCCGGGGACACCGAGTACCTGAGCGCGCTCAACCGCAACCTGTGGCGGGCGGCCCAGGGCGAACTCACCCCGAGAGGAGCCATGGAGCGCACCGCGGCCGACTGGGACGCGATCACCGACCGCCGGGGCCGAGGGGCCCAGATCCGTCACTGGCGAGAGGTCCGAGCCCGGTTCCCCACGGCCTATGCCCCCCCCCCGGGGCCGTGAGCCGAGGCTAGCCGCCGTGCCGCTTCCCCGCCGCCGCCCGCCCTTCTCCTACGCCGGCAAGTTGATCACCGGCTTTGGCGCCGCGAGCCTGATCACCATCGCCGTCGCCGCGGTCGGCTACCGGGCCCTGGGGCGGGCCGAGGCCCTCCTCGACCACGCCTTGCGGGCCAACGTGCAGACCCTCGCCGAAGCCAACCACCTCCAGTTCGCGTCGGCCCGGCTCCGGGTGCTGGAACACGACCTCCTCCGGCTGACCGACTTCCTGGCGGTGGCGGAAGGAAGCGACGACTTGCGGCGGGCCGCCCAGCGCTTCGGGAGCGAGCTCGCGGCCTTCGCCGAGACCCGCCTCGCCGACGACCAGCCGGGGGCCGGGGCGGTGCTCGGGGCGTGGACCTCCTACCGGGCCGACCTGGATCGGGTGGTCGAGGCCGCCGCGGACATGCGGCTGGAGGACGCGGCCCGGGTGGCCACCACCTCCTCCCAGCCCCGCTTTCGCGTCTTCGCCCACCACCTGGCCGAGGTGACCGAGGGGGTGCGCCTCCAGGCCGAGGAGCAGCACCGCACGGCCGCCGCCAGCCTCCGGACCCAGCGCCACACCTTCGTGGGGCTCTCGGCGGCCGCCCTGACGGTGGCGCTGGCGGCGGCCTTTCTCCTCGCCCAGTCCCTGACCGCCCGGATTCGGACCCTGTGGCAGGCCGCCGCCGACCTCGGAGCGGGGGGAGAAGAGGGCCCCGTGCCGGTCCAGGGGCGAGACGAGATCGCCGACCTCGCCGTAGCCTTCAACCGCATGGGGACGGCGGTCCGCACCCGGGAGGAGGAGTTGCGCCGGGCCCACGCCGACCTCGAGGTCCGGGTGCAGGAGCGTACCGCCGAGCTCCGGGCCCGGGAGGCCCAGCTCCGCAAAGCCAAGGAAATCGCCAACCTCGGGAGCTGGGAGTGGGACCTGACCGCCCGCCGGGGGACCTGGTCCCCGGAGATGGCCCGCTTGAGCGGCAACTCCCTGGAGGCCCTGGGGCACGGTCCCCTGGTGAATCGGGTCCTCCATCCGGAGGACCGGGAGACCGTGGCACGCGCCCTCCGGGACGCCGTGAGCACCGGAACCTTTCGCCCCTTCGAGGCCCGCGTGGTGCGGCCCGACGGCACCGTGCGCGACACCTGGACCCTCGGCGAAGTGGTCATCGGCCCCGACGGCCGCCCCGCCCGCCTCCTCGCCGTGACCCAGGACGTGACCGATCGCAAGCGCCTCGAGGAAGACCTCCTGCGGTCCCAAAAGCTCGAGGCCGTGGGCCTACTGGCTGCCGGCATCGCCCACGACTTCAACAACCTCCTGGCGGCGATCCTCGGCCGGATATCCCTGGCGCAGCTCGATGCCGCCCCGGGGGAGCGGCTGGCCGGCAACCTGGACGCCGCCGAGAAGGCGTGTTTTCGCGCCCGGGACCTGGCCGGTCGGCTCCTCACCTTCGCCAAGGGGGGGCGGGACCTCCCCCAGGCGGTCGCCCTGGCCCCCCTGATCCGAGACGTGGGGGAGATCGCCCTGGTGGGCTCCGCCACCCGCCTGGAGCTGGCCGGGCCGGAGGAGCTGTGGTCCGTGGACGGCGTCGCCGAACAGCTCGGCCAGGTGTTCCAGAACCTCCTCACCAACGCCCGGGAGGCGATGCCGGGAGGCGGGCGGGTGCGGGTCTCCCTGGCGAATCGGGTCCTTCCGCCGGACAACCCCGGGGGGCTCCCGGCGGGCCCGTACGTCGCCGCCGAGGTGGCCGACGAAGGCACCGGCATCCCCGCCCACCTCGGCAACCGGGTCTTCGACCTGTACTTCTCCACCAAGGAGCGCGGGGCCGACAAGGGCACCGGCCTCGGGCTCGCCATCTGCCACTCCATCGTCGAGAAGCACGGGGGCGCGATTTCCTTCGATTCGCCGCCCGGCCGCGGCACCACCTTCCACCTGCTCCTGCCGGCGGCCGCCGAGGCCGGAGCCGCCGCGGCACCCGCCCCCCCGGCCCCGCCGCCCCCCTCCCAGGGAGCTCGGATCCTGGTGATGGACGATGAGGACCTGGTCCGGGACGCGGTGGCCGACATCCTGGCCACCCTCGGCTATCGGGTGGAGACCGCGGCGGACGGAGCCAGCGCGATCGCCCGGTATCGGGAGGCGCGCGCCCGGGGCGACGCCTTCGCGGCGGTGATCCTCGACCTCACCGTGCGCGACGGGATGGGGGGGGCCGAAACCCTGGCCCACCTCAAGGCCCTGGACCCCGCAGTCGCGGCCGTGGTGTCGAGCGGCTACGGCAACGACCCCATCATGGTCGAGTTCGGCCGACACGGCTTCGCGGCCGCCGTGCCCAAGCCCTACCGGGTGCAGGCCCTCGCCCAGGCCCTGACCCGGGCCGTAGACCCGGCCTCGCCCCGGTGACCGCGCCAACACCCGGGGCCCGGTGCCCCCACCCGCAGTGCCCCGGGTGCCCCGGGCAGGCGCGCCCGGTCCCGGCCCAGCTCGAAGCCAAGCGCGGCCGGGTGGCCGAGGCCTTCGGGCGCCACTTCGCCCCCGCCAACCTGCCCCCCATCGACCCCACCCGCCCGAGCCCGCGCCTCGAGGGGTACCGGGCCGGCGCCAAGCTCGCCGTGGGGAGGGACCGCCGGGGCGTGCGGGTGGGGATCTACCGGGAGGGGACTCACCAGGTGGTGGACGTCTCCGGCTGCCGGATCCACCACCCCCTGGTGGCCCGGGGGGTGCGCGCCGTGCGCGGGCTCCTGTCCCGGGCGCCCGGCCTGGTCTCCCCGGGGCGAGGGGGCGAGGGGTGGCTCCGCTACGTCACCTTCCAGGCCGGTACCGCCGAGGGGTCCCTGCTGGTCACCGTGGTCACCCGCACCCCGGAAGGGGCGGGGCTCCTCGCCTCCCTGGCGGCGCGGCTCCGGGAAGCGGTACCCGAGCTCGTCGGCCTCGCCTGGAACGTCAACCCGACCGACGGCAACGAGGTGTACGGGCCCGAGTGGCGCTGCGCCTGGGGGAGCGACCGGCTCCGGGAGCGCTTCGGCTCGGTGTGGGTGACCGCCTCCGCGGGGGCGTTTCTCCAAGCCAACCGGGAGCAAGCAGCCTGGGCGTACGGGGAGGCGTTCCGGCAGCTGGCTCCCGGCCCCGAGGAGACGGCCGTGGACCTGTACTGCGGGGCGGGGGGCCTCGCGCTCCACCTGGCGGCCGGGGCGGGGCGGGTGGTCGGGGTCGAAGCCAACCCCCGGGCGGTAGCCGATGCCCGCGCCTCGGCCCAAGCGGCGGGGGCCGCGGCGGCGTTCTTCGCCGGCCCCGTGGAAGAGGTGCTCCCCCGGCTCCTGGCCGGGGGTTTGCGGCCAGACGTGGCCGCCCTCAACCCGGCGCGCCGAGGCGCCGAACCCGCCACCCTGGACGCCCTGCGGGGGGCCCACCCCCGCGCCATCGCGTACCTGTCGTGCCACCCGGAGACCCTGGCCCGGGACGCGGCGCACCTGTGCCGGGACGGCGCCTACCGGGTCGCCAGCGTCCAGCCCCTGGACTTCCTCCCCCACACGGATCACGTGGAGACCCTGGCGTTGTTTCGGGCTGCGTGAGACCATGGTCCGGCGGATGCAAGCTTGAAACCCCAGCTGCCGATCGCATGCGGCAGAGCCCCGCAACGCCCGGGGGGGCCGTCACGGAGGGCCCATGAAACCGCAGACCCGCCGGAACGTGCGGCGCACCCTTCGCCGGGGCCGGGGCCCGGTGCTGTACCTCGTCTTCCTCGTCGGCAGCCTGGCGGCCTTTCTCGCCCTCGTCACCCTGGCCTCCCGGCCTCCGGAGCCGCCCGACGGCTCGGGAGTCGACATCCAGGTGACGCCGGCGCGCTAGCCCCGATCGAAGCCCTCCGAAGCGCTCGGCAACCCGGCTCGGAAGCCCTAGCCTCGCCGTTCCGCCGGACCCTGCGCCCATTCCGCCGCCGGGGGAGCTGCCCCCGGGGGGCCCTGTGCCTCCTCGCCGCCTTCCCCCCCCTCGTCTGACCCTCCTCCCCCGTGGTGCAGCACACGGCCGGGTGGCGCTGAGTCGCTGGCGCCCCACCCGACCACGCGGTCAAGATTCGGGCTTCCCCTTGCCCAGAAGGGCGCCGCGGTTCAGCACGTCGGCCCCGTGCTTCGCCCGTACGGCATCGGCCGCCCGGGCCAGCCGCTCCCGGCGCTCCCGCTCCTCGGCACCAAAGAGGGCCGTCTGGCGGGGCGCCCCCCGGGGCTGTAGCCGCTCCGCCGCGACCCCCACCAGGCGGACCCGGCGCCCCGCCCAGGGGACCCGCCCGAGGAGCTCCAGCAGCGCCCGGTGAAGGTCTTCGGCCAGGTCCGTGGCCGTCCCCAGGGCGGTCGAGCGGGTGACGGTTTCAAAGGAGTCATACCGGAACTTGAGGGTCACCCCCCCGGCCCGCAGGCCGAGGCGCCGCAAGCGCCGGGCCACTCGCTCCGCCAGCCCCAGGAGCGCGAGTCGGACCTCCCCGGGGTCGTCGACGTCGGCCTCGAAGGTCGTCTCCGCCCCCACCGACTTGGCCCCCCGGTCCACCTCCACCGGCCGCTCGTCCCGCCCCTGGGCCAGGTGCCACAGCCCCTCGGCTCCCGGCCCCAGGAAAGCCACCAGGTCGGCGGGTCGGCGGCCCGCCAGCTCCCCCATGGTGCGGATGCCGAGGCGGGCCAGGCGGGCGACGGTCTCGGGACCCGCCCCCCACAGCCGCCCCGTGGGCAGGGGGGCGAGAAACGCGGCGACGCCACCCGGGGGAACCACCACGAACCCGTCGGGCTTGCCGAGATCGGACGCGACCTTGGCCGCGAACTTGGTGGGAGCCACCCCCACCGAAGCGACCAGACCGAGCTCGCCGCGGATCGCCGCCTTGATCCCGCGACCGATGGCCTCGGGGTCGCCGAAGAGACGCCCCGAGCCGGTGACGTCCAGAAACGCCTCGTCGATGCTCAAGGGCTCGACCAGGTCGGTGTAGCGCCCGAGGATCGCGAACACCCGGGCGGACACCTCGGCGTAGCGGGCCAGGCGCGGCCGCAGGTACACCCCGCCGGGGCACCGCCGCCACGCCTGGGAGATGGGGAGGGCCGAGTGGACGCCCACGGCGCGGGCCTCGTAGGAGCAGGCGGCCACCACGCCCCGGCCTCGACCCTCTTTGGGGTCGGCCCCCACGATGACGGGCCGGCCGCGGTACTCCGGGTTGTCGCGTTGCTCGACGGCCGCGAAGAAGGCGTCCATGTCGACGTGGAGGATGGCGCGCCCGGGATCGGCGGTCACCGCTGGCCCCGGCTCAGAAGCGGTACCGCTCGCCCTCCCGGGCGAAGCGCATCCACCCGGTGCGCCCCTGGTAGGCGGCCCAGTCGTCCCCGTAGTGGACCAGCAGGATGCGCCGCTGCCACGCCTCGGGGAGGGTGAGGAGTTCATCCAGGGTGGCGTGGATGTGGCACCCGTTGGTGGTGAACTGGCAGTCGTGGAAGATGACCTGGGCGCCGGCGCCGTAGTCCACCAGGTTCTTGAAATGGAACCGGGTGTCGCCGGTCAACAGGGCCACGCCGCCGGTGGCGAGGTCGCGCAAGCGAAAGCCCCAGCTCGGCCGCCCCGGCACGTGGGGGGTGGGGAAGGGCTGAAGCTCCACGCTGCCGAGCCGGAAGGGCTCGCGCCCAGCCAGGGGCTGGACGTCGAAGTAGGTACCAAGTTCGGCCTCGAAGAACCCCCCGCCGGGGGCCCGCAGCCGCTGCCCCATGCCGGCCGAGAGGGCGTGATCCCACAGGTAGGGGCGCAGGTTCTCGGGAAGGTACAGCTTCGGCCGCCACCCCCAGGAGAAGTAGCCGGCGAACCCGAACTCCTCCAGCCCGCCGATGTGGTCGGCGTGGAGATGGCTCAAGACGATCTGGCCCATCTCCCGCAGGGGCACCCCGAGGGCGTGCAGCGCCCGGGGCGCCGTCTGGCCGCAGTCGAGGAGGAACGGCTCGCCGTCGGCGGGGGTGATCACGTAGTTGGTCTGGCGCAAGGACTTGGCGAACGCCTCGCCCACGCCGAGCGGCCGAATCTCCATCCCCTCTCCCGAGTCCGGGGGACACCGTCCCCGAATAGATCGGCACCCCGGGCCATGAACTCAAGGGGTGCCCCGGCCCGGAGCCACTGCCCCGAGGCTTGCTAGCGCCCGTACACGTCTTGAAATCGGACGATGTCGTCCTCGCCGAGGTACTCGCCGTTTTGCACCTCGATGATCTGGAGCGGGATCGTCCCCGGGTTCTCCAGCCGGTGCTGGGTAGCCATGGGGATGAAGGTCGATTCGTTGGGGAGCAGCAGAAAGGTCTCCTGCCCCTTGGTCACCCGGGCCGTGCCCGAGACCACCACCCAGTGCTCGCTGCGGTGGTGGTGGAGTTGCAGGGACAGCTTGGCCCCGGGGAGCACCCGGATGCGCTTGATCTTGTGCCCGGGCCCCTCCTCAAGGACCGTGTAGGTGCCCCAGGGGCGATGCACGGTGCGAGGCTCCCGCACCTCCTCGCGGCCCTCGGCCTTGAGGCGATCCACCACCGCGCGCACCTCCTGGGCCCGGTCCCGGGCGCACACCAGGAGGGCATCGGGGGTATCGACCACCAGGGTGTCGCTCATCCCCACCAGGGCGATCACCTTGCGCCCCCCCCACGCCAGGTTGTCCCGGGACGCCACCAGCACCGCCTCGCCCCCCGGGGCGACCCGCACCGCGTTGCCCGCCTCGTCCAGGGGCAAGAGGTCGAGCAGCGCGCCGAAGCTCCCCAGATCGGACCATCCCGGGTCCACCGGGAACACCGCCACCCGGTCGGACCGCTCCATCACCGCGTAGTCCACCGAGATCTTCGGCAGGGCGCCGTACGCCTCCGCCGGGATCTCCTCCCCCTTCCTCACCCGGGGGCCCAGGGCGTGGAGCCCCTCGTGCACCTCGGGGGCGTGGCGGGCGAGTTCCTCCAGGAAGGTCCCCGCCCGAAAGGCGAACATGCCGGAGTTCCAGGCGTACCCCCCCTCCGCCAGGTACGCCTCGGCGGTGGCCCGGTCCGGCTTCTCCACGAAGCGCGCCACGGCCCGGGCCTCCGGGTGGCCCGGCAGGGGCTCGCCGAGGCGAATGTACCCGTAGCCGGTCTCCGGGGTGGACGGGGCGATGCCGAAGGTGACGAGCCACCCCTGCTCGGCCGCCCCCCGGGCTCCCACCAGGGCCCTCCGAAACGCCCCGGCGTCCCGGATGGCGTGGTCCGAGGGGAGCACCAGGAGGACCTCGTCCGGGTCGGCCCCGAGGGCCGCGAGCCCGATGGCCGGGGCGGTGTTGCGGCCCGCGGGCTCGCACAGGACCTTGCCCCCGGGGTCGATCCCGAGCTCCCGGAGCTGCTCGGCCACCAGGAACCGGACGTCATCGGTGGTAACCACCACTAGATCGTCTCCCACCACCGGCCGCACCCGCTCCACCGTGGCCTGCAAAAGGCTCCGGGCGCCGAGGAGCGGCAGGAACTGCTTGGGAAAGCGGTCCCGGGACAGGGGCCACAGGCGGGTCCCGCTCCCGCCCGCCAGGATGACAGCTCTCATGGGTGCTCCTTGTCCGTTGTCCGTTGTCCGTGTCCGTCCGTGTCAGTCCGTGTCCGTCCGTGTCCGTCCGTGTCCGTCCGTGTCCGTCCGTGTCCGTCCGTGTCCGTCCG